>VSNK01000204.1 GCA_009774255.1 Faecalicatena sp. | reverse complement strand
GATGAAAAAAGCATTGACTAAATGTAAAAAAAGTGGTATAAAAATAAATAAGCAAATTCCAAATTGTTTTACATTTATTTTACAAATGCACAAATAGAAAAGAAAGGAGAAGAACTAAGGAACTGAGAGAAAAAGTGCAGAAGATGAAGGGATTTGACAGTAGAAAGGAGGAAGTTATGAAAACAACTGCAACAACTGCAACAACTGTTCCAAATCAAAGACAGGACAAGGGATTTCACAGCACTATGCTGTATGTGAAGCAACATTGGCAGCTTTATGCGATTTTCCTGATGCCGGCGCTGCTGCTGACGCTGATCTTCAAGTACGCGCCGATGAGCGGCATTCTGATCGCGTTCCAGGACTATAACCCGTTCCGGGGAGTTTCCGGAAGTGAATGGGTGGGATTTAAGCACTTTACCAGATTTCTGTCCTCGCCGGACTTTATGGGCTATCTGGCCAACACATTGAAGCTGAGTGTATACGGCCTTCTGTGGGGATTCCCGATGCCGATCCTGCTGGCATTTCTGCTGAATCGGATCCAGAGTACAGGTATCAAGAAAAAGATACAACTTATACTGTATCTTCCCAATTTCGTTTCTGTCATCGTACTCTGCGGTATCGTGAGGATTTTACTTTCCGTGACCGGTCCTCTGAATCTTTTGATGGGAACGGAGATTAATTTTATGACCATGCCGGAGGCATTCCGCTCGATATATATCATCAGCGGTATCTGGCAGGGAGCGGGCTGGGCGTCCATCATGTATACGGCGTCTTTGTCCAACGCAAGCCAGGAACTGAAAGAAGCGGCTGTCATGGACGGCGCGAATATCCTGCAGCAGATCAAGGCGGTCGAGTGGCCTGCGATCAAGGATATGGTCGTGATCCAGTTCATCCTGCAGGCAGGTAATATCATGAGCATCGGATTTGAAAAAGCATACGCGCTGCAGACGGACCTGAACCTTCCGGCGTCCGAGATCATTTCCACCTATGTATACCGGAAAGGTTTGATCGACGGAGATTACAGCTTTTCAACCGCGGTAGGCTTATTTAACACCGTGATCAATGTCATCCTTCTGGTTGCCGTGAACAAGATCGTGGCCAAGATGAATGACGGCCAGGGATTATAAGGAGGTGCATACGAAGTGGTAAAAACAAGATATTCCGGTCAGGACAAAATATTATTGACAATTGGATACATACTTCTCGGGCTGTTTGTAGTAGCGATCATTGTGCCCATGATTTACATCGTCGTGGCATCCTTTATGGATCCCATTACACTGCAGAACAAGGGAATCACATTTGATCTCAGTAAATGGACCACAACCGCTTATGAGCGTGTCATGTCCAACGCTCAGATCTGGATCGGTTTCAAAAATGCGGTCATATACTCAGTGCTGTTTACAGTGGTGTCCGTAGTCGTTACACTTTTGGCCGCTTACCCGTTATCCAGGGCGGATTTCAAGGGAAGAGGATTTTTCAATATCATTTTCATGATCACCATGTTCTTCGGCGGCGGCTTGATCCCGACTTACTTGGTTGTAAGTAACTTAGGTCTGGTGGACAGTATGTGGGCGGTCATTCTTCCGGGAGCTTTCAGCGTCTGGAACATGACCATTGCCAGGACCTATTACCGCGGAATTCCGAAAGAACTTCGGGAGGCGGCGGATGTGGACGGGGCGAATGAGCTGACGTTCTTCTTCAAGATTCTGCTTCCGGTCTGTACGCCTGTGATCGCAGTGCTCGCCCTGTGGCAGTTTGTGGGAATGTGGAACAGCTACTTTGACGCGATGATCTACATCAATGATTCCGCAAGGCAGCCCCTGCAGCTTGTGCTCCGTTCCATCCTGATCCAGAACCAGCCGGAATCCGGCATGATCTCCGATATGCAGAGCACGGCGGCCCGGGCGCAGCTTGCAGAGCTTTTGAAATATGCAACCATTATTATTTCCAGTTTGCCGCTTCTGATCATGTACCCGTTCTTCCAGAAATATTTTGACAGCGGGATTATGGCAGGCGCTGTAAAGGGCTAAGTTGAAGAGGAAAAGGAGACAGACCATGAGATATAGAAAAGTAAAACGTATAATGGCAGCGGCGCTGGCAGGCTGTATGGTACTTTCTATGGCAGGCTGCGGCAAGGTAAAGATCAATGACGGTACATTCCGTCCGGTGGATGAGGCGACATTACAGTTTCCGCAGAAGGAAACCGTGACGCTGACCGGGCTGATCAGTTATCCGCCCAGCACGGAGTCAGAGCCCAACAACAGGACGATCTTCAAGCGTCTGGAGGAGCAGACCAATGTGCATATTGACTGGACCGCCATCCCGAACGACCAGTGGGGGGATAAGATTTCCCTGAATATGTCCGACCCGAACAAGCTGACGGATTTTGTGTTCACAGCAGGCTTTTCAGACAGCAACCTGCTCAAGTACGGGGAGTTCGGCGCGATCATCCCGTTGGAGGAGTATATCGACAACTATATGCCGAACCTGAAAGCCGTGTTTGACAAATATCCGGAATACAGGGTGATGTGTACGGATGTAAACGGCCATATCTGGTCCCTGCCCTGGATCGAGCAGCTTGGTTCGGAAAAGACGGCGATCCAGACCATTGATAATATGAGTTTTATCAATAAGAAATGGATGGATTTCCTGGATCTGGAGATGCCGGAGACGGTAGACGAATTTGAAGAGGTTCTGATGGCGTTCCGCGACCACGCGTCAGAGCTGCAGAAAGAATTTAATATTGACGGAAATATCATTCCTATGTCCTGTATTGTCAATGACGGCGGCCAGGATCCGGCAATCCTGATCAATGGTTTTGGGGAAGGCTACGGCGATGCGGACAAGGGCAGACATATCGCAGTGACGGATGATCAGGAAGTCATCTGTGCCGCTACGCAGGAAGGCTGGAAGGCTGGAATCGAATGGCTCCACAAGCTGTATGACGAAGGCTTGATCGACCCGGAGGCATTTACCCAGGAGTGGTCTACCTATGTGGCGAAGGGAAAATCCGGCCGCTACGGTGTATGCTTTAGCTGGGACGTGGGAAATATCGACAACCTGCAGGATTGGGTTCCGCTTCCGGCACTGACGGCGGATACCAGAAATATCACTCCTACGAACGGCTCATTTACCAGCGGATTTGACCGCGGACGCTGTGTAGTAACCTCCGTGGCGGAGAATCCGGCACTGGTATGCGCATGGCTGGATCAGATGTATGTACCGATCCAGTCCCCGCAGAACAACTGGGGAACCTACGGGGAAGACGATGACTTTGATATCTTCGAGATGAGCACCAACGACCAGGGGGGGGATATGCTGAAACATGCTCCTTTGGGCGACGCCTCTCCGGTAGAAGTCCGGGAAGCCGAAGCTGTCGGCGGACCTCTCGCCGTCCTGGATGAGTATTATGATGTGTATGTGACCTGCCCGGACGATGCCCAGTACCGTCTGGACTGGATCAAAGACATCTACACGCCGGACATGCACACAAAATATGTGTATCCCAACCTTTTCATGAGCAGGGAGGACACCGAGACACTGTCGAACCTGCAGGCGGATATCGAGAAGACGATCAACAGGCATAAGGCGGACTGGATCATGAATGGATTTACGGACGCAGACTGGGAGAAATATCTGGATGATCTGGATGCATATGGATTGGATGACTATCTGGGATTATTTCAGAAATATCTGGATTCTTATAACGCACAGATGGCAGAATAAGTAAAAATGGTTTATAATGTCATTATATGACGAAAGAGATAGAGCAGCGGCTGCGGGCCGAACCGCGGCCGGCTGATCTATGCATCTGGTCGGCATGGATTTTATATTTTAATGGACACTATTCAGAATAGCAGCAAATAGTCTGCGCGGCATACGGGGCTGTGGCCTGCTGTTCTGGGCAGCAACATGTAATGAAAGGAAAATGAATTATGACAAGTCAGACATTGAGAGAAGCAAGGAAGTATGAAGAGGCTTCCGAAAAAATGATCAAAAAAGAAGAACGGCCTGATTTTCATTTATCTGCCCGTACCGGCTGGATGAATGACCCCAATGGATTTTCTTATTATAAGGGTCAGTACCACATGTTCTACCAGTATTATCCCTATGATACCAAATGGGGTCCCATGCACTGGGGCCATGCGGTGAGCACGGATCTGCTTCACTGGGATTATCTGCCCGCCGCGCTGGCGCCAGATGAGGCTTATGACAGGGACGGCTGTTTTTCCGGCAGTGCCATCGAGCTTCCTGACGGCAGACAGCTTCTGATGTACACCGGAGTGGTAAGGACGCCCCAGTGGAACGGCGGACACTGTGACATACAGACGCAGTGCATTGCCGTAGGCGACGGTGTGGATTATGAAAAATGTGACTGCAATCCGGTGATTGACGGGGAAAGCCTTCCGGAAGGCTTCAGCAGAGAGGATTTCCGGGATCCGAAGATGTGGAGGGACGAGAACGGCACATACTGGTGCGTGGTTGGAAACCGCCCGGCGGACGGAAGCGGACAGATCCTTTTGTTCTCCAGCGAGGATGCTTTCCGTTGGAAATATGAAAAGGTACTTGCGGAGAACCGCAACCGGGTCGGAAAGATGTGGGAGTGCCCGGATTTCTTTGAACTGGACGGCAAGTGGGTATTGCTTACCAGCCCCCAGGATATGCTGCCCAGGGGCTTTGAATTTCACAATGGAAACGGAACGCTCTGCCTGATCGGGGAATATGACAGGAGTACACTCACATTTACGGAACAAAAGCAGCAGTCCATAGATTATGGGATTGACTTTTATGCACCCCAGACCGTGGTGGCTCCGGACGGACGCAGGATCATGATCGGCTGGATGCAGAACTGGGACACCAGCATGCCCCATTCCCCTTACCAGAAATGGTTCGGACAGATGAGCCTGCCGCGGGAGCTTTCCGTAAAAAGCGGACGGCTGTATCAGAAGCCGATCCGAGAACTGGAGGATATGCGGAAAAATAAGGCGGAGTATTCCGACGTGATTCTGGAAAATGATACGATCCATCTGGAAGGTGTCCGGGGGCGGAGAATCGATATGGAACTGACCGTCCGCCCGGGAGATCCGGACAGCATCTATCGGAAATTCGCGGTGCGGTTTGCCCAGAATGAGGAATATCAGACATCCTTAAGCTTCCGTCCTTATGAGTCCGTATTGAAGATCGACCGGAAGTTTTCAGGTTCCCGCAGAGCACTGATCCATCAGAGGAGATGTAAAATCAGCGGCTGGGAGGAGGAATTGAAGCTTCGGATCATCCTGGATCAGTTCAGCGTGGAGGTTTTTATCAATGACGGGGAGCAGGTGATGACATCGACCTTCTACACGGATCCCGCGGCAGACGGGCTCGCTTTCTTCGCGGACGGCAAGGTTCGGATGGATGTTGTGAAATATGATCTGAATTGATAAATGCTGAAAAAAACTGTAACTTTAGGAACTGTCTTTTCTACAACTCCTTATGATGTGGAGGCTAAAGATGAAGGCTTATCTGTTTGTTGCCAGGGTACGGATTCAATCCGCCCTGGCTTATCGATTTAATGTGATCTCTACCATCTCTATCCAATGTCTGCTCCTGTTTGCCATGGCCTGCTTCTGGAAGGCGGCCTATGGCGGAACGGGAAGTGTCTCAGGGGTAGGGGAGCGGGATATGATTACCTACACAATCATTTCCGTGATCATGGGAAATCTGCTGACCATGGGGGTGGAGGGCCGGATCGAGGACAGTGTCTGGTCCGGCAGCGTGGCGCTTGACATGTTAAAGCCGGTGAATATCTACGGCATTTATCTGGCGGAGGATCTGGGAGATATGGTCGTTGCCTTTTTTCAGACCGCGGTCCCGCTGTTTGTTCTTGGCTCTGTGCTGTTCGGTCTGCCGGCTCCGGCGTCTGCCCTCAACCTGGTACTGTTTCTGGCAAGCTTTGCCGTCGGTTATCTGATCAACTGGATGCTGGCCGCGCTCCTGGGGATGTGTGCGTTCAAGACGATCACCATGGGTCCCTTAAGAAATGTGAAAGGCTTCATTATGAAGCTGCTTTCCGGCAGCGTCATTCCCCTCTGGTTTTTCCCGGAGGGATTTCGAGTGTTTCTGGAGTGTCTGCCTTTTGTAAATATCTATCAGCTTCCTCTGGGAATTTATATCGGACGCTATACATTTTTGGAAATGCTGGGGCGTACAGGGCTGCAGCTTTTCTGGTGCGCGGCGCTGTGGCTGATCTTCCATGCCGTGCAGAAAAAAGCGGCTGCGGCTGTACTGATTCAGGGGGGATGACAGTGATGAAAAAAATCAAATACTATGTTTCCGTGGCCGTCGCGCTGACAAGGCTTTCCATCCAGTCCCGGCTGGAATATCCGTTCATGCTGCTTGGCCATGTGCTTGCCAACTGTGTACAGTGGGTGGTGGGATTTGCCACCATCAAGTTCGTGGTGGATTCCTTCGGCAGCCTGGGCGGCTGGGGTTATGAAAGCCTGGCGTTCCTCTACGGAATGTCCGTTTTGAGCCATGGGCTGGCAGTGGTGCTTTTCATCCAGACATGGTATATGCCTTACTGCGTGGTGGAGGGAGAGTACGATATGTTTTTACTGCGCCCCATGAGCGTTCTGTTTCAGTTCCTGTTCGAAGAGTTCAACCTGATCGGTGTCACCGATATGATTCCCGGACTGATGGTATTTTTCTATGGGTGCGCGAAGGTGCATCTGGAAGTCAATGTTACGAATATCATCCTGATTCTGTTTGTTCTGGCCGGAGGGACTCTGATCAGGGGCGCGGTCTGGATCTTCTGCGGTTCGCTTTCCTTCTGGACGAAGAGCACGGCTAATTTTACGGATATGGTCGGGGCGCTGTTTGAACGGGTGTCCATGTACCCGCTTACCATCTATCCGAAATGGACGCAGGCCCTGTTCACATTTTTTCTGCCCCTGGCATGGATCACATTTTACCCTGTAAAGGATATGCTGGGGATGGGAGAAAGCGCCATTTTGGTCCCCATGGCAGTCATCGGCCTGGGAGTGGGGGCGGTGATGTTCGCGCTGAGCTGCGGACTGTTCCATATCGGAATGCGCAGGTATGAGAGCGCGGGAAGCTGAGAAATTGAAAATATTCTGCGCAGTATGCCGGGGGATTTCCGTGAAACAGCGACCCGGGCAAGTGGTTGCATTCGGCAATCACTTGCCGTGCAGATTGGTTACAATAGGAGAGAATTTTCATGAATATTATAGAAGTCAGCCATCTGGTGAAGGAATACAAGAAGATCAAAAAAGAGAAGGGCCTGTACGGGGCGGTAAAGAATCTGTTCGTGCAGGACGTGCGGTATGTAAGGGCTGTGGATGATATTTCCTTCGAGGTTGAGAAGGGGGATATCGTGGCTTACATCGGTCCCAACGGCGCGGGAAAGAGCACCACCGTTAAGATGCTTTCCGGAATCCTGCAGCCCACCGCCGGGGAGATTCGGATCGACGGCGTATCGCCGCAGAAGGACCGCAAGCGGGTGGTAAAGAATCTGGGAGTCGTATTCGGGCAGCGCAGCCAGCTCAACTGGAATCTGCGCCTGGGCGAGACCTTTGACCTGCTCAAGAGAATCTATCAGATTGATGACGCGATGTATGACAGGAACATCAAGATGCTGGATGAAATCTTCCGGTTCAGTGAATTCATCGACACTCCGGTGCGCCAGCTTTCCCTGGGGCAGCGGATGAGAGGGGATCTGGCGGCGGCCATGCTTCATTCCCCGCAGATTTTATTCTTGGACGAGCCCACCATCGGCCTGGACGTGGAGGCAAAATACTCTGTCCGGAAGTTCATCAAGGAGATCAACCGGCGCAGCGGGACGACCATCATCCTGACCACCCATGATCTGGGGGATGTCCAGGAACTGTGCAGACGGCTGATCATCATCAACGAGGGAAGGATCATCGAGGACGGCTCGCTGGACGATCTGGTGGACCGCATCGCGCCGTACCGGCAGCTTGTGATCGACTTTTATCAGCCCGCCGTCATCCGGCACCCGAAGGCAGAGCTGGTGTCCGTGGACGAAGCCAGGGCTGTCTACAAATTCAAAAAGGATGAGATCACCGCCGCCCGCCTGATCGAGGATATTTCCCATTCCGCGCCCATCAAAGAGGGGGGGCTGAAGGAGGCCAGGATAGACGATATCATAAGGATTGCATATCGACAGGGAAAATGACAGAGGCTGCCCGGAGCAAACAAAACAGTATGGGTGAGGATCATAAATCGTGACAATTGTCATAAGGCGAAACGGCATCTGCGCTGGGACTGGATACCAGTTGGATTGCCGCCGCAAATGTGATGGGTGCGGGGCTCGGTAAGATGATCTGTCCGCAGAGTATTGCCATTGGGACGGGAGCGATCAATGCGGTGGGTTCGGAAAGCAGGATTTTAAGCAAAGTATTTAAATATTTCTTGTTATATGTACTTCTGGCAGCCGTTACCTGTGCGGTTGGATGCTCTTGAAGGACAGGAATCGTTCCGGGGAAATTGGAATTTGGAGAAGATACATACAGGAAAATTTATTCAATAAAAAAGATGCAATAAATTTCCATCCCACGTTTCGTAGTATTTTGCACCACAATATCTACGACAAGTAGGTTGAATAGTTTTGGCTTCCAATATAAAATAGATGTGAAAGGAGGCAAGTTCAAATGGAATCCAAAAAACTTGGTGAGCACATAGCAAAGCTACGAAAGGAAAGACACATGACGCAGACCGAACTCGCCGACAGGCTGTTTATCACAGAAAAGGCGGTGAGCAAATGGGAGTGTGGGAACGGATTTCCTGACCTTGATAATATTGGGAAGTTGGCAGCAATTTTTGACATTTCTATAGATGAACTGTTGCAAGCCAAAGAAAAGCACAAATCAGAAACGGTGTCAGAGGAACAAATTTTGCAACTACAGGAGGGTGATTCCCCATTAATAAATTGTTATGAGGATATTGTTGTTTACAGTTCGCATATGAGTAGTCCTTTAATTAACAGACTGGCCGAAAAATATATGGATACGATAACTGAATTTGAAGAAATCTTTTACCTTTTAGATTATTTTACACAGGAGACTTTGCAAAAGCTTTGCCTGTATCACAAAGAAAAAATTGCGGAAGATACCGATCTGGCCCTTTTGGATGAGTGGATTAATGAAAAAAAGTGAAATCGTACTATTTGAAACTAATGATAAAGAGATAAAATTATCAGTCCCTATTGAACAGGAAACTGTCTGGCTGACAAAAGCACAGATGACAGAACTGTTTGAAAGAGATGTATCTGTAAGATGTGGTTACGATATGCAGATAATAGAGAACAGCAATCGGATTTCTTCAGAAGCAGAAATCTATAAAAATTATTAGGTAGAGAATACTACCTGAGAGAGCGAGGTGTTATCATGACTATAGAGGAAAGAATAGAAAAACTTGAAAAACTATTTGAACATTTATGTATTGATCAATGTAAAGAGATAGCACTTACTAAGTGTTCCTTGGGAGATATCAAACTTGGTGATAATTGCAATATCACATTGAATAGCTGCCCTGTTGGAGGCGTGATATCAGATATTGAAGATGCAGAAAGCAGAGTTGATGATCTGGAATGCAGGATAAAAGATATATTGGCTGATATTGATGAGGCAGGAACTCGTTTGGATACATTGGAAAATGATTCTGAATGCTAAATTCAAATTTTGAAGGAGGAATGAAGTATGGTTAGTGATTTTTTGAACACAGGGAGGAAATGAATTTGAATGTTTTGCTAGCTGTTCCTCAAGAAAATAAAAGTGTACAAGAATTAAATAGTTTTTTATCGCAAAATAATGCAGACCTTTATATTTTTCCAGAAGGTTTTTTAGATAATAATGTTTTGCGGGAAGCAATTGATATTATAAAAGAAAAATATGTTATTACTGGTTTCAAGGATTTAGACAGTAACGGACAGCAAAAGGCACTGGTCATAGATAATGGTAAAATCGTTGATAAATATACTAAGTGTATTTTGACTAGAGGAGAAAAGCAAAAAGGAAAACGGAATGGGGGGAAAATTGCTTGCGTAAATACTAAATTTGGAAAGGTTGGAATACCAATCTGCTATGAAATACATTTCCCAGAGGTAGCGAGGATTATGTGTTTGGATAATCCGGTTTTATTGATTAATATAATCGGAACAGGAATGTATCATAATTTACAGTTTGAACAATGGACTTCATTAGCAAAGGCACGAGCCATTGAAAATGAAGTATATGTTATTGGGTGTTCTCATTTTGCTGGTAAAATTCCATTAGCATATGTTTTTGACCCATCAGGAAGATGTGTTTTATTAAAGCGAGATGAATATGGCGGTTTTATTGTTAAAATTGACTTAGGAAAGAGTGTGGAAAAAAATATTAACTATTTGCCTGACAGACTTCCAAATTTATTCTCTCGTTTGGCAGAATAAATAAA
>VSNK01000203.1 GCA_009774255.1 Faecalicatena sp. | reverse complement strand
ATCCAATATATTTCCATCTATGCTTATATTAATAATTTGATCTGATGACAAACCTGTCGAAACCTCTGTCATTCAATAATAATATCCTTTGATGATACAATTTGGAGAAAAGGAATAAAGAGTATGAATTGTTCCTAAATTTGAATTTTCGTCCGGAGGGCTACTCAGAACCCTCCAAAACAAGACTGGAAGGGTAAAGCCGCCTGGCTTCACGGCCCCATGAACAGTAACGATCAGATCTATAATTGTCTTTACAATTACAGCTAGATATAGTAAAATATCTATAAAATCTACCGACCGGTCGATAGAAAGGAGGAATGCATGAGCCATACGGAACGGAAAAAAGAGATTATAGAAGCTTCCATCACTCTGTTTTGTGAACGGGGGCTGGATCTGACATCCATGCAGGATATCGCCAATGCGGCAGGTATCTCCAAAGCAACTTTATATTTTTATTTTGACTCCAAAGCGGCTTTGATCCAGGAGGTACACCAGCATTGTTATCAGATGGATGTCGAAGCCTGCAATTTCGGGATGGAACAGGAAAAGACGGCCATGGACAAGCTGTGCAGGAGATTTCACAATATCATCAGCTATTCCATGAGCCACCCCAGGGAGTCCATGATCGAGCGGCTGTATACGGCCTCCCCGGTTTATTGCGACATGCCCCTGCAATGCAAAAAGGAATTTTATGCGGATATCGAAAGGATTGTATTGGAGGGCATAAGTAACGGGGAATTTAAAGAAAGCCCAAGCTGGCTTCTGACAACAGCATATTATGGATTCGCCTGCCAGATTTATCTGAAATTGAAGGAAGAACCGTCATTATGGAATGAGGATACGTTCCATACCTGTATTGAGATGCTTCGGGGAATGTTCAAAAAATAGTCAGGAGGAAAAAAAGATGTCGTTTGAAAAATTATTTTCACCAATCAAGCTTAGGGAACTGGAACTGAGAAACCGTGTAGTCATGAGCGCCATGGGCACCCATGAGAGTGCGGAGAGCGAGGACGGAAAAAGCGTAACGGATAAACTGATCGCGTACCACACGGCCCGGGCCCAGGGCGGCTGCGGCCTGAACACGGTGGAGGTGACTTCCGTAGATGCGGCAAGCGCTCCGTCGGGATTCTTGTCAATCGCAGAGGACAAGTATATTCCGGGTTTGCGCAGGCTCAATGATGCGGTCCACGAGGCAGGAGGAAAGACCTGCGTGCAGCTTTGGCAGGGCGGCCTTGCCGTTGCAAGCGACCGGACGGCACAGCTTTTGCTGCCCAACGATACGCCCCTGTCCGCGGAATATACGGTGCCTGCCATCACGGAAGAAAGGCTGTATTCCGTCATTGACGCCTTCGGGGCAGCGGCAGGCAGGGCAGTGGAAGCCGGATTTGACTGTCTGGAATTTCACTGCGCACACAATTATCTGCCTCATTCCATGCTGTCCGGCGGATTGAACCACAGAACCGATGACTGGGGTGGCAGCTTTGAGAACAGAAAGCGTTTTCCATTGGCATGTATCCGGGCAATCCGTGAAAAAATGCCCGAGGGGATGCCGCTTCTGATGCGGATTGACTGTCATGACGATATGTTGGAGGGCGGCCTGACTGTGGAAGATGTGATTGAATTTTGCCGGGATGCGAAAGAGGCCGGGGTGGATGTCCTCAACATTTCCAGAGGAAATATTGTGTCGGCTGCCACGGTTTATGAGGTGGCTCCCGTGGACATCCCGAAGGGCTTTAATGTGGAGGACGCCGCCAGGATCCGCAGAGAGACCGGCATGCTCACCATGCCCTGCGGCAGGATCAATACACCGGAGTATGCGGAACAGATTCTTAAGGAGGACAAAGCGGATCTGATCGTCATGGCGCGGGCGCAGCTTGCGGATCCGGAATTCTGCAATAAGGCAAGGGAGGGACGGCTCAATGAGATCAGATATTGCATCGGCTGCAATCAGGGCTGCTATGATTATTTCTTTGCCTCCTTGTCCGACCCGGAGGTCAAGCATATCACCTGTATGAGAAATCCGGCCCTTCTGGAGGAAGAGGCATGGGCTTTGAAGCCGGGCGGAAAATCGAAAAAGGTGCTCATCATAGGAGGCGGCATTGCCGGGATTGAGGCAGCGCTGGATCTGAAAAAGACGGGCAACGAGCCGGTAATCTATGAAAAGGCCGGAAGCCTTGGCGGCCAGTTTGTCCTTGCGGGTGCAGCACCGGGAAAAAGCGATTTCGCATATGCGGCCGAAAAGGCTGTGGCAAATGTGGCGGAACAGGGGATTGAAGTGCACCTGAATACGGAAGCCGCGCCGGAATTGATCGAGGAAATGAAGCCGGATGCGGTTATCATTTCCGCAGGCTCCGTACCCATTGTCCCGGATATTGAAGGGAGCAAAAGTGAGTCTGTGATTGAATCCCATGATCTGCTCGGCGGAAGAGAGATTGAGGGAAAAAGCGCGGCCGTGATTGACGGCAGAGAGGTTGAAGGAAAAAGCGCGGTCGTGATCGGCGGCGGGCTGGTAGGTTTTGAATGTGCGGAGTATCTGGCAGCCAGAGGAATCAAGGTGAACATTCTGGAGATGAAGCATGAGGTGCTCACAGATCTGGGACAGCTCCGTCAGATCACAGCCAATTTTGCTCTGGCGGAGATGCCCATCACCGTCCACACAGACACCACCTGCAAAGCGGTGGAGGCCGGCAGAGTCACGGCACAGAAGGGGGAAGAAGAGGTTTCCTTCGAGGCCGACATTGTGGTGATGGCAGTGGGGACAAAATCCACGGAGACAGAGGCTTTTCAGGAGGTATGCAAAAAGCTAGGCATCCCGGTTTATGTGGTCGGGGATGCGAAGAAGGCTCCGGGTATGGCATTAAATGCCATCCATGACGCTTACCATGCGGTATTGGAGATCAATCGTATCGGCTAAGGAAGGGTAGGAAAATCACCTGTACAGACAGCGCAGTAAATGCGCTGTCCTGTGCTGAGTAGTTATGACCAGACAAAGAAAGCGGGGGAATACATATGTCAAAATTATTCAGTGAATTAAAAATCGGCTCCATGACGATGAAAAACAGGACGTTTATGGCTCCCATGTCATTGGGATACGGGAATCCGGGCGGGGTTCCCGGAGAAGAGCAGCAGGCCTATTGGCTGGCCCGCGCAAAAGGCGGAGTCGGCTGCATCATCACGGACGCAACGACTGTGGACCCAAACACACCTTACCTTGGCAACACCTTGTGTTTCCGGGACGAGGGAAGCATCGCCGGATACAAAGAATTTACGGATAAGATCCATGCATACGGCGCAAAGATCATTCCGCAGATCACCCATCCGGGGCCGGAGAGCATTTCTTCCTTTTTCGGAGTCACGCCGGTGTCGTCCAGCGGATATAAAAATTCCATGTGGCAGGATACCCGAGCTCTGGAGATCGAAGAACTGCCGCCTATCATTGCACAATATGCAGAGGCTTCGTTTCAGGCAAAGCAGGCAGGATTTGACGGGATTGAGCTGCACTGCGCGCATGGATATATGCTGCTTGGCTCCTTTTTGTCTCCGCTGAGAAATACCCGTACCGATGAATACGGAGGAAGCCTGATGAACCGTGCCCGTCTTCTGCTGGAGGTCGTGGATGCGATCAAGGCAAAATGCGGCAGGGAATTTCCTATCATCCTCAGGATGTCAGGGAGTGAAAAGGTGCCGGGAGGAAATACGGTTGAGGATATGGTACGGTTGGTCCCGGTACTGATCGAGCATGGGATCGATGCGTTTGAAATCTCAGGAGGCTCTCAGTATGAGGTGCCCAACAAGATCATGCCGTCCCACGGGGAAGAGGCAGGAGCGAATGTGGAGGAGGCTGTCAGGATCAGAGCTGTCAGCACGGTTCCTGTGATCGTGGTCGGAAAGATCAATACGCCAAAGCTGGCGGAGTCGCTGCTGGAAGACGACAAGGTGGACGGGGTTGTGCTGGGCAGGGTACTGCTGGCGGAACCGGAATTTGTCAATAAGCTCCAGGAAGGGCGCATAGATGAGATCGCCCCCTGCGCCGGATGTCTGGTAGGCTGTGTGGGAGAGCAGAACAAGCGCCGTCCGGCCTCCTGCGTCATCAACCCATTTTTGGGGAAAGAGACAAAACTGTCGGTGGTGCCGGCAGAAACCCGGAAAAAAGTGGCAGTCGTAGGCGGAGGAATCGGCGGGATGGCCGCGGCAAGGATGGCGGCTCTTCGGGGCGAGGACGTCACTTTATATGAAAAAGAAGAAAAACTGGGCGGGCAGATCCTGCTGGCAGCAATCCCGCCGCACAAATCGTCTCTGCTCAAATGGATCCAATATCTGGAAAAAGAGCTTTTGCGCCTGAATGTGAAGATAGAGCCGGGGCATGCGGTGAGCGCGGAGGAAATCAGGGAGAGCAGCTATGATGCGGTGATCCTGGCCAACGGCTCACATCCGATGGCATTTGAAGAAGGGAAAAATATCTGTACGGCACATCAGATCCTGCGGGGCGAGACTGTGATTTCAGAAGGAAATGTGCTCATCGTAGGAGGCGGCATGGTCGGCCTGGAAACGGCCGAGTATCTGAATTCCGTAAAGAAGGGAGAGCTGTCGCTTACCATCATTGAAATGAAAAATGCCATGGGCGAGGGCATGGCGCCCGGTAATCTGGTTCCGGCCATGGGGCGGTTAAGGAGCATCGGTGTGACCATGATGACAGAAACAAAACTGGCGGAGATATCGGGAGATACCGTCAGGCTGGAAACCGCGGGCCAGGAGAAGGAAGAATCCGGTTTTACAGACATTGTATTTGCCGTGGGCTCCAGGCCGGACACCGGGCTGTATGAAGCGCTTAAAGACTGCGGGAAGGAAATCTACGTGGTGGGCGACGCAAAGGAGGCAGGCCAGGCGCTGCAGGCGGTTGCAGACGGGACAGCCGCGGCCATGGAATTGTAGAATTTTGATATCGGCCTGACGAAAGGGACAAATTCTTTCAAAAAAGAATTGTCCCTTTCGGCGTTACTGTTCACGGTGCCTTGCACCCTGCTGCAAGGCATCCGGCCAGTAAAATAGCGGTTGCTGGCAACCGCCCGTCTACACTCCGTTCCGGTCCGTCCTAAACAAGCGTCACAGGCGCTTAGGACCGCCGTTAGGCGACTTTTCAATGGGCTGGATGCGTTACAGTTTGCGGCCGGTTAGGCCGTGAACTGTAACGTATTTTTACGATCTGGATGCCGCGTGCTCTGCCGCGCGGCACCCAGAAACGGCTATATATCAGGACCCGAAATCAATCTCCGTATGATGTATGGCGATCTCTTTGATAAAGTCAGCGGGTTCGCCCACGGTCAGCTTCTCCTGAATCGCCATCCAGTCTTCCTCCGAGGCAACCGGGAAGTAATAGACGTCGATTTTGGATACATTGAAGTCTCCGATCGGCAGCATACCGGCTTTATCCAGCATGTATTTTCCATCGGCATCCAGTACAACGCTCTGAATGGATTCTACATCATATCCATCGACCTTGCTTTCATCGTAGCCCAGATTGAGCAGGATCTCATATTCCCTTTTTTCCGCCGTAGTGATCCCCATGCCATTGGGACCATAGTCATTGACTTCTTTGACGATCCGTTCCGTCTGCTTTGCGGCTACGTCCGTTTCAAATGACCAGGGGCCATTCTTCGTATAGGTTTCTCCGGAATCAGACGGGGAATTTCCGTAGTAGGTGTAAATATTTTTTACATCCATATTCCAGTGAAAGGACTCCGGAATCGTATCAGGAAATACAAAAGACTCGTTCTCGTCGCTGCCAGAATATCCGAAAGTAAAATCGACCCTGGTGCTTCCGACAAATGTATGATCATCTATATACTTCCCGTTCACCTGTAAAGGAAATAGTAAGGGCTGGTCTATAAAGTCAAAATTTTCTACCGCATCCAACATATAAAAATCATGATTCTGCATAAGCGGATTATCCAGAAGATACTCAGGAAATGCTTCCTTTGATTCAATCACAACCGTCATATACAGCGCCTCGGTGTTGCAGTAGATTTCAGACAGGGAAATCTTCATGCCGTCCACCACATTTTCCTCTTCCTCGTTTTCGGGCATCGTCTGTACCTGTGTCTCATCCATATCCCTGTAATACGGCTGCTTATTTTCCACCTGCCCGAACAGATGCCCGATCAGGGGAAGCTGTGCCGCCAGTACGGGATTGGAAACGGAGAATACGACCAGGGCGGTCATGCAGGCCGCAGCCGCGGTGAAGCCGCACAGCACTTTGGTGCGCTTCTTTTTCCGGGAATCCTTCTGGATACTGTCCAGTTTTTCATTTACCATATTTTCCAGTTCCTTCTGTGGGACTTTGATCTCTTCAAACAGTTTCTGCATACATGTAATCCTCCTTCAGATATTTTTTCAATTCATCACGTCCGCGGCTTAAATAGGCTTTTACACTGCCTGCCGGGATTTCCAGGACGTAGGCGATCTCCTGGACCGTCATCTCGCTGAAATATTTCAGAATAATCACGGTCCGGTACTTTTCAGGGAGAAGCTCGAGGGCGTTTCGGAGATCCCAGGTTTCTTCCAGGGAAATCCCTTCATAGCGTTCCGGGATCTCCACCTCGTCAATGCTGTTGAAATAGACGATCTTCTTATTGGCGTCCTGTGCGCACCGGATTAGGATGCGCGTGATCCAGGTCCGGAACCACTGGGGATTCTTCAGTGACCGGATATGCTGATAGCCTTTCAGGATGGCTGTTCCGACAACATCCAGGGCATCCTGCTGATTTTCCGTATAGATGTATGCCATCTTGTAAAGATATTCCTGATTCTGTCGGATCAGCTCCCCGTAGGCATCGGCATTTCCGCGGATTGCTTTTTTCGCAAGCTTTATTTCCATATCATTTTTATCATTGCTTTTCTCATCTCTGTGCACGTAAAACCACCTCTCTCTTTTGACGAGTACTTTCGGAAACTCCCTTGTACCCATCTTTGCGGCTGATTTTCCGCCAGGAGCACCCAAATTTAATCAACGTACGCTCCACGTACGCCTCATAAATTTGTGTACTCCTGACAAAAAATCATCTCACAAATCTGGATACAAAGAGTTTTCGAGAATGCTCTTGACAAGCGCTCTCGGGAACTGCTGCCGTGGCTGCCGGATGCTCCCGCTCTGCTCTTATTGCTTCCGAAATATGCTTCGGTGATAACCGGTTATACCTGTTAGACATTGTTTCAGGGCGATCGGTTACAATTATTTCATATTTTTTTGAGAAGCACAAGGAGGGGGGGGGAAAATCACGGTGTTACAGTTCACTGGCCGTTACTGTTCACTCCCCAGCCAATCACTACGCTGATTGGCTGGGAGGATGCACGCTGCGTCTTGAATAGAATTCAGCCCCAGTACACACTGGCCTGTGACCGTGCAGCGTGGTGCACGGCCCAGGAGTGAACTTTAACATCACGGTGCCTTGCACTATGCTGCAAGGCATCCAGCCTCTTGAAGGAAGAAGCTCTTTCCTGTATAATTTAAGAATATCCTGAAAAATTTAAGTATAACCCGCATCAGTTCATTACCCCGACAGAAAGGAGCACACAATATGGGAACATTTTTGAACACCGTTGTTCCGTTCAACACATACCAGGCGACAGCGTCCGGGACGTACTTTGTCGATAAGACGCCTTTGATTGATGAGCTTTTGCCTGCAATCGGAACGGAAGAACGCTTTTTCTGTATTACAAGACCGCGGCGGTTTGGGAAAAGCGTTATGACAAATATGATTGCCGCATTTTTGGGAAAAGCCGCTGATGCGGAAAATATATTCAAAAATCTGATGATCTCATCCTCAGAATTATACACAGAGCATTTAAACCGGCATAATGTGATCTACATTGATTTTAGCGAAATGCCGAGAGGCTGTACAGATTATCAGGAATATATTGACCGTATTCAGAACGGAATTAATTCTGATCTTGCTGAAGGCTATCCGGATATTCCGATCGATTCGGCAAAAGCGGTCTGGGACATCCTTACAGATATTTTTCAGAAAACAGGGCACAAGTTTATTTTTGTTATGGATGAATGGGATACGGTCTTTCACATGCCTTTCATTACGGAGAAAGAGCGGATGAATTATCTGGTTTTTTTGAAATCGCTGCTGAAAGGCAAAGTATACGCGGAATTGGTATATATGACCGGTATTCTGCCGATCGCGAAATATTCCGACGGCTCTGAACTGAATATGTTCAGGGAATATAACATGGCAACCCGGGTACGGTTCGGAAAATATTTTGGATTTACAGATTTAGAAGTCGATAAGTTGTATGGCATTTATTCGCAGATTACGAAAAATCCTAGGATCACGCGGGAAGATCTGCGCATATGGTATGACGGATATCATACAAAAGCAGGAGATAAGCTCTATAATCCACGCTCCATCGTATGCGCTTTAACTGACAATGAACTGGCAAATTACTGGACCAGCTCCGGCATTTATGACTCCATTTTCGGATATATCAGGGACAATACTGCAGATGTGCAGGATGATCTGGCTCTGATGTTTGCGGGAGAGGCAATCCCTTCGGATATACAGGAATACGCGGCAACCTCTCCGCGGCTGGAAACAAAGGACGAAATATATTCCGCGATGGTCGTATATGGCCTTCTTACATTTGAGGACGGCTGCGTATCCATTCCTAATAAAGAACTGATGGACAGCTATGCAGCCATGATGAGGAGAGAAAGGTCGCTGGGATATATCTATAATCTTGCAAATATATCCGGAAAGATGATTGCGGCCACTCTAAACGCTGATACGGAAACTATGGAGGAAATCCTTGAATATGCACACAACACGGAATCTCCTATATTTACTTATAACAGCGAAATAGAATTGTCTGCCGTAGTTAATCTGGTTTATCTGGCCGCGCGTGACAAATATCGTGTGGAACGCGAAGATAAGGCCGGGAAAGGATATGTTGACTTTATCTTTTATCCGGAGCGAAAGGGTGCGGATGCAATGATCCTTGAGCTGAAAGTGGATGATACGCCGGAAGCTGCCATCCAACAGATCAAAGACAAGGATTACGCGCTCCGCTTCAAAGGAAAATTGGGCGAAAAGCGAAGATATACCGGGCGGATACTTGCCGTAGGAATCAGTTATGACAGAAAAACGAAAGTACACTCCTGTAAAGTAGAAGTTATGTATAGTGAACGGCAAAATAATTTGTCATTCACTATAAACCCTCCGGGGGATGCGCACGATTTTTGAAAGGTAGATACTGCGCTTTGGCGCAGCGAACGTTAAAAACAGAAAATTTTGCCAGCTGTGCGGTTGCGATTCACCAGGTCATTTGCATGCAATTTATTGCAATGCAAATGACCTGGTGAATCAGCAACCCACTTATTAATGAGCAAAAATCGGCTGCGTTAGCAGACGTAAGAGTGCGTCAGCACGGTTTTTGCGAATGGATAAGTGGGTTGGATGCTCTTTAGAGCATCCAACCGCACAGCTGGAAATTTTGTCGTTCACTATAACTGCTCGGCACGAAGCGAAGATATTTTTAAGACTGCATCAGCTCCCATTCACCCCGTAATTCTTGCGAAACTGCTTCGGTGTCGTGCCGGTCTGCTGCCGGAACACGGAGATAAAGTAGCTGACATCATGAAATCCGCTCATATGGCTGATGCTCTGCACCTGCAGGTAAGGCTTCCCGATCAGCAGTTCCTTTGCCCGGTTGATCCGAACCCGGGTGATATAGTTCTGCACGGAGCATCCGGTAAACCTCCGGAAGAGCCGCGTAAGATACTGAGGGCTGACATGAACCTCGCGGGCCAGGCTGTCCACATCCGGGACAGCCGCCGGGTCTGTTTCGATTCTTTCTATTATCGGCAATACATATTGCCGGTACAGCGGGTGCTCTGCCTGGGAATGGTTCATATAAATATTGGAAAAATGCATCAGGAATTCATAGCACCGGACGGAAAGGCTTAAGTCATCCAGGCTGTTTTCCTGATAGGCAAGGACTGTCTGGTCGATCCAATCCTGAAAATACGGTCCTTCTTCCGCATCAATGAAGAGACAGGCAGAGTCCCCGCAGATTTTTCGGATGTCATTTGCCAGTGTCCCGCCGAAGGTCAGGAAAGAGGTCGACCAGACCTCCGTGCTGTTCCGGTAGCGGTGGGGCGTGTGGGGGGCGATGAGCAGCCCTTGGCCGGCCGTCAGCACGAATTCCTCCCCGGCAAGCATGACCGTCCCCTGGCCGCTCTCTGTCTGGAGCCAGTGGTACAGGGGAAAGCCTTTGGGGCGGGAAACGGATTCCTGGGTCCAACGGTTGCCGATGCTGTCAATGGTCAGGGGCAGTTCCTGCATGGAAAGCTTAAAATAAATGGGCATGGGATACCTCCGGTGTTATAAATGCTGTTTCGGAAATTCATATTTTTTAGTTTAGCTTACCATACTTTTCACCGGAAAAAAAGGTTATAATGAATAAAAGGTTTTCA
>VSNK01000202.1 GCA_009774255.1 Faecalicatena sp. | reverse complement strand
TTTTGTTCTTTCTTTGGCTCTCCTTCTGGAAAAATTATTTTATTTACAACAATGAAAATCACCATAGACACACCGCCTGTAAGAACGGTTGTAATAATATTGTAAATAAAATCTGGCACACCAAGAGTTCCTGCCACACCAACCCATATGCTATTAATGGAATTTACTACCAGAGTGACTCCCACCCACCCAAAAAAATAACCTACAATTTGAGGCGGGATTTTTCCATGGCTTCGGAAAGTAATGTTTCTTTGTAATGGAAAATTAATACATTGAGCTGTAAAAGTGGCGATCAGGTATCCGATAAAATACGCCAGGCCGCCGTCCGCCACGCTATAGCCTAAGACATTAAATGTAAATGATGCGCCAAACAATTCCAACGGAATCCCCGGCCACATCCATTCCACATTTTTATATACCGAAAATACCCCTGGCAGAAACTGAATCAGAATATACTGCCATACTGTAACCAGGTTGCTGAACAGGAAGAACAATCCACCTTCACGAATCCATTTAGCTGCTCCAGGGTGTTTTCCTGCGAACCCAGCCCACCATTTTATATACATGTTTTCTTTCATGCTCCCAACCTCCGTATGCTGAAATAAATTATCTTATCGCCTGACTGCTTACTATCTTTTTCAGACCATTTCTTTCGCTTTTTTTCTAACTTTCTGCTGCCGGAAAAAACCGCCCATCACCTTGCCTAAACCTTTGAAGAATTGTCCGTTTACTATTATTACAATTCCATCTACCATCTCCTGGCTGCAAATTCCGCCTGCCATTTTTCCGATTGCCCTGAATGGCATATTATAATTAAACATCAAATTCAGATTCGGTTTTCCCGCCGCCATACTCTTGTTCAGAATATTCGTCATAATTCTGTAGACCATCCTTGCCAGGCCGCTCTTAGCATAAAACATCTGGCAGATCGCATCATTCCTGTCCAACTGCCCGTTCCAATGTCCATTCGGAATCTTATGTCCAAGTAATTCTTCAAATTCTTTATCCGGTATACTTTTAATCTGTCCAGATGCATAGTGAGGAAGCTGATCACTGTAATATGGGAGCGGCGCATCTGTCCCAACTACACTTACGGTTTCAGTCAAATGGATTTCTGCCACACTGGATCCAATCAGAATTTCATATTCTCCCCCTTCTACCTCGAATTGATCTGTATTCACATTAAAGTATCGAAATGTTTCGCTGCTGATAGGAATCTCCACGGCCTTTGTCTCACCGGCTTTTAGAAATACTTTTCGGAATCCTTTTAATTCCTTCTTTGGCCGGTAGATCCCGCTGTTTTTTGCACTGACATACATCTGGGCTACTTCTGCCCCGTCCCTTTTGCCGGTATTCGTAATATGAAATACAGCTTTCCCTTCTTCTACTCTCAGATTCGTATAAGAGAATGTAGTATAGCTCAGACCAAAACCGAATGGGAACAATACCGGAATCTCTGCTGTTTCATAATAGCGGTATCCCACATAAAGTCCCTCCCTATACTCTGCTGTCCGTTCTTTTGACGGAAAATAAGGTGCGGAGGAAACATCTTCATATTTCATCGGATAAGTCTCGCCCAGCTTTCCAGATGGATTGACTTCTCCTGTAATTGCCCGGAGCATGGCTTTTGCTCCTGCCTGCCCGCAAAGATAACCGTGAATCAGACTCTTACAGTTTTTCAGCCATGGCATTTCCACCGGAGAACCGGCAGACATCACAGCCACTACATTTGGATTTACTTCTGATATCATTTCCAAAAGCTGGATCTGACTGGATGGAATCTTCATATTTGAACGGTCAAGCCCTTCTGATTCTGAAATTTCATCCAATCCAATGTACATGAGAACCACTTCCGCCTTTTTAGCAATCTCCACTGCTTCCCTTTCCAATACAGGGTCAGCCGGACCGGTACGGTGATAGCCTTGTGCATACCCTTCTATATGTAATGCAAACTGATGGATAATCTCCATTGCGCTTTCCAGTTTTGTAGGATTAACAACAGAAGAGCCTGCCCCTTGATAACGTGGATTTTTTGCAAATTCACCGATAACTGCTACTCTTGTATTTTCCTGCAAAGGAAGGAGCCCCTCTTCATTTTTCAATAGCACAATGCTTTGCTCCGCTGCTTTCTGAGCCATTTTATGACGTTGTTCCCGACTAAAGCCTTTAGATTTTCCTTCTTTGACTGCTTTATGCACAGAGAGGATCACATCCAAAATTTCATCCACTCTCTGATCCAAAATTTCTTTGGAAAGCCGCCCTTCCTGTACAGCCTGAATCAGTTCCTTATCCGAGTCTCCGCCTGTAGTTGGCATCTCCAGATGGGAACCTGCCCGGACACCTTCCACATGATCATTGGATGCTCCCCAGTCAGAAACTGCGAATCCATCAAATCCCCATTCGTCCCGTAGAATTTCCTGCAAAAGATGGATATTTTCATTGGCATATACACCGTTCACCCGGTTGTAGGATGTCATGATCGATTTTGGATGTGCCTCTTTAACTGCGATTTCGAACCCGGTAAGGTATATTTCTCTGAGAGTCCGTTCATCTACAACGGAATCGCTTGCCATACGTCTCAATTCCTGAGAATTCGCCGCGAAGTGTTTGGGACATGCCGCAATACCGTTTTTCTGGATTCCCCGGATATAGCCGGCTGCCATCTTTCCTGTCAGATACGGATCCTCACTGAAATATTCAAAGTTCCGCCCACATAAAGGACTTCTTTTAATATTCATTCCCGGTCCTAAAAGGACTGCTACTTCTTGCTCTGCCGCCTCATTTCCCAGATATTTTCCAATTTCTTCCCCCAACTTTGGATCCCAGCTGTTTGCAACGGTTGCTGCCGTAGGATAGCATGTTGCGGGAACACTTCCGTTTAATCCCAACTGATCACTTGCTCCCTCCTGTTTTCTTACGCCATGAGGTCCGTCCGACAATGTAATATTGGGAATTCCTAATCGATTTACACTTCTGGACTGCCAGAAATCTTTTCCTGAAAGAAGATAACATTTCTCTTCAAGGGACATCTGTGAAATCAATTCCTGATGTTTCATTTTCCTCTCCTCCTGTTTGTAACCAATTTGTGCAGTAAATGGATTTCGTGTAATATGTAACACTTGTATAGCAAGTGATTAACCCGCCATCTGTGTTATTGCAAAAAGGGGATCGGGCACCGGTGCCGCAATCCCCTTTTAATCATTTTCTGTTTCAATTTTCTGACTCTATTACTATAGCGTTCTTTCTGCCGAGATAATTTTTAATAAACAGGGCCGCTAATACAAGAAGTAAAATTCCACCGCCAATGTTCACCCCTAAAAGGATGTTTCTCCACATTGGAGTAGCCGATGCTTTTGCATAATTTTCATCCGTATAGACGCGGCTGTTGGCCGTCACATAAAGAATATTATGCGCCGCTTCCCTCATTGCCTGCTGCGCGCCATTTGTATCACGAAAACGTACATCATTTGTTTCTGCCGCATAATTGACAAGCATTGCATCCGTGCCGTTTCGGATTGCCTGATCAGCACTCATATAACCATATACGCCAAAGTAGTCTGTCACCACAAAACCAATAAATCCCCATTCCTTACGGAGCACGTTCTTCAAAAGCTGGGAACATCCCCCTGCCCAACGGTTGCCGATATAGTTGAAGGAAGACATTACTGCGTCACATCCACCTTCTTTTACACAGATTTCAAAGGGTTTCAGGTAAATCTCACGAATCGCCTGCTCATTGGCCCATGTACAAAGCATACAATTACGGTGTGTCTCCTGGTCGTTTAATACAAAATGCTTCATATAGGCGTAAACACCGTATTCCTCAGCGCCCTTGACTGCATTGGCCGCAATAGATCCGGATAACATGCCATCCTCGGAATAATATTCGAAGTTGCGTCCTGCAAATGCGCTGCGGTGGATATTCATAGCCGGGGCATACCATCCGGTCGTATCCATTTCATCTGCCATCTTGCCGATACTCTGGCCAAATTTCAGAGCCAGTTCATTGCTCCATGTAGCGGCTACCATCACTCCTGCCGGGAATCCAACAGAGCCTACGCCTGTAAAATTATTATTGATGGATGCTGGGCCGTCATTATCATTTGTACGTACCTTACCGATTGATTCTACTGCAGATGTCTGAAATCCTCCCAATGAAATTAGCGTATTCATTTCATCAAGCGTCATGGAATCCAACAGTTCCTCCCACTTCGGGTCATCATATTCCAGACCTCTCAAATCTTTTAATTTCAGTTCCGTTGCTTTTCCTGTAACAATCTCTTTCGCATCTGGATCTTCATCCTGTGCTGTTACTTCTGCTGTCAAATAATTACTGGTATTATAAAAACCTTTCTTCGGTTCATCTGCCAACACAAAATCTGTAGGTGCTGCAGTTGCTTCATTGTAATTGGCAAACTGATCTTCTCGTGACAGGTAGACAACCTCACCTTCCGCAAACTCAAACTGATTTACAGCGGCAACAGCATCACTTTCACGTTTGCCATTTTCATCATAAATAACTGTATCTGTTACTTTATATGTCTGAGAATCAATGACATTATGAGAATCCGACTTGATAGAAATCTCATAATCTCCTTTTTCCAGCACATAGCATCCTGCACCGTATGTATCATAAGAAGCAAGCTCCTCTGTCGGGATTGTGATTGTAACTGTCTGGGAATCTCCCGGTTCAAGCATTTCCGTCTTGGTAAACTCAATCAGATTTGCAGTTGCCTTCTCAATTCCGCCCTCCGTATACGGCGGATTGCTGTATACTTCTACCACATCCTTTCCAGCCATATCACCGTTGTTTGTCACGGTCACGTCAAATACAAGATTGCTGCCGTCTTCCCGAATTTCTCCCATTTCCTGTTCAAAGCCGGAATAGGACAGACCATAACCAAAGGGATACTGAACTACCTCATCATAATTGATAAAACCAACATCCCCTGCGGTCTCATAAAATTTGTATCCGACATAAATCCCTTCCACATAATTTACAAAAGACGGGGTAGATTCCGTACCTGCACTGATACTGCTGAAGCCTTTAAATTCATCCATATTGGTGTATTTAAACTCACCAAAGTTATTCCATACCGGCGTTTCTTCCATATTGTAAACATAAGTATCAATCAATCTGCCGGACGGATTCACATCACCGGCCACGATACTTCCAAGGGCATTAAATCCAGACTGTCCTGCACCTGCGCACCAGATAGCGCCCTTAATCTGCGGATGTTCTTTGATAAATCCCAGTTCAAAAGCATTCGCTGCATTATAGACGAGGATCACGTCCTCAAAATTAGCGCAGACCAATTCAATCATCTCTTCCTCACGATTCGTCAGTTCCAAAAAGTGGTCGCCCTCGTCCCAGTCATTTCCTTCATTGAACGAATCGTCATAACTCATAGCTGTTGTCTCTGTATAAGTTCCATCCACTACTTTCATCATATCAGTCGGCAAGTCCGCCCCTTCGCCGCCGACACGGGTAATCACAATCATTGCAGTATCCGAAAACTCTTTCGCGTTGTTCATTAATTCATCCGTATAAAGGGATACATTTGGTTCCGGAAGCGTCCAGTCTTGTTCTTCCATACCGACCTGCGGACGCTCTGACTGATAATCTGTATAGAACTCTGTCAGTTCTTCATTCGTCTGGATCCCCGCATTTGCAAGCCCCTGAAGCAATGTTACCGTAGGGTATGCGTCATTGAGCGCACCTGAACCCGTACCTCCATAGCATGGATTCGTCGATGACCAGCCGAATACATTCAGCTTTGCACCCCCTGCCAATGGCAGGATGGCATCTTCATTTTCCAGAAGGACAATTCCTTCCTCAGCGATCTCTTCTACAAGGCTGGTAGCTTCTGCTGTTGTCTCTTCCTGTAAATAGGAAGTAGCACTGACCAGATCAAGCATCGAAGACATTGGCCCTGTACAGATAGAATTTACTATAATAAGAACAGCCAGTAACAGCGCAACCAAAGCTTCTCCGCGTATCAAACGCTTCTTAGGCTTATCAAACCTGCGAACAACAATCATTATGATTATAAAAGCTGCCAACACAATTCCCAGCACAATCAACTGGATTTTAATGCTATTGATGACATTGATCACGTCATCCATATTAATTGATAACATACTTTCTCTCCTCCTGCTTTTTTTGTCTTGCATGCACGACTTTTCTTGACTTTCCTTTACGGCAATGCTACCATAAAATTCGACAATTGTGAAATTCATAGTTTTTATGATAGCATTCAAAATTTTTGAACGGTGATTTTATGGAAATCAGGAACCTCATAACTTTTGTACGGATTGCAGAAGTGAAAAATTTCTCAAAAACTGCTGAGCAATTAGGTTATTCTCAGTCTGCGGTTACAATGCAGATCAAACAGTTGGAAGCTGAACTGAACGTACAGCTTTTTGAACGGATCGGAAAACACGCCCGACTGACTCAGGCCGGAGAATACCTGCTGCCCCACGCACTGGAAATATTAAACTCTGTCAGAAAAGCTGAAGGCATTGTACAGGATTCGGAAAAGATTTCTGGAAAACTGCGTATTGGAACTAGTGAATCTTACGTAACGAGTATATTCCCCCCGATTGTGATGAAATTCAGCGAAATCTGCCCTCGTGTAGAAATCATTACACAAACTGCATTAGTACAAAACCTCTTTACAATGCTAAGGCAAAATGATATTGATATCATGTATTTTCTGGATCAAAAAGTCTATTTTCCAGAATGGATCAAAGTATTGGAAAAACCCGAAAAAATATTTTTCGTCGCTTCCGCAAAATCCCCTTTGGCCGGCCAAAAGCAGATTCCGATCGAACGGCTATTGGCGGAACCGTTCTATCTCACAGAAAAAGGGATCAGTTATCGCTATGCAATAGAACAGTCCTTGGCAGCCAAAGGCTATGAACTGCACCCTTTTTGGGAAGTTGGAAATACGGACGTCATCATCAGGTTCTTACTCATGAATAAAGGAATCTCTTTTCTACCGGAATATGTCATACGGGATTATATCCGGAGTGGACAGCTTACTGTCCTGGATACCGAATGTGAAGAAATCGTCATGTGGAACCAACTGGTATATCATCGAAATAAGTGCGTCACTCCACAGATGGAGCAATTTATAGACTTAATGTTGAAGCACCTGCAATAACAGGTGCTTTTATCGCTAACTAAATAAAATTCATATAAAATATTCTTCAATTCAATTCTCCAAATCCTAAAATCAAATTCGAGCCCAATGTATAGATACTCTGCTGCACCCTGTCATTCGAATTACCCTCCACCGTATACACTCTCCCATTCTCGCATTTCTCGACGATTCCCACATGATCCGACACCCCGTCTCCATTCCAGTCAAAAAAGATGATCGTCCCTGCCGCTGGACTATGGCTATTGTCCTTCCATTTCCCATTGTTTCGGAACCACTCCACGCCAGCCGGACAGGACGCAAACTTCGGAATCGCCCCATTTGCGATCAATCCGCACTGATCCGCGCACCAACTAACGAAACAGGCACACCACTCCTCCCTGCTGGCAAACCCATACCACGACCAGAACTTCTGTCCGCCGTCATTCCCAAGCTGGGACATTGCCACCGATACCATCTGGCTGTTCCCGAATAACCCTGCAAACAGATTCCCACCGGAATAATACCGCATTACATGGGGAACGTATTCCGGGTCTCCATAGCCTGACCAGCCGTGAGCCGCCGCCTGTTCCTGAGAAAACTGCAATGCATTGGTTTCACTGTAGCCTCCATGATTCCGAAGTGCCCAGGATATGTACCCATTCCCATAATTATATCCTTGAATGCTCAGCTTCAGCTTGTCCAGCTCCTGCGGATTCGTGCATCCAGCCTCCTGAACGCAGTATGCATAATACTGGATTCCTACTTGTATAGAATATTCCGGGTCTGTAATCGCATTGGGGCTGTTGCCATATCTGGTGTTAAATGGGCATTCACTGGCCTGCATGGGGTCACTGCCCTGACCTCTGGATTCTTGCATCATGATGGCCTGTATGACCTGTACATAATCTGGGATGCCGTATTGCTGTGCGTATCTCTGGATCACAGGGGCATAATCCATCACTTCCTGACTTAGTGGTTCTATACTCTGGCTATTGCCGGAAAGAAGGACTCCCCCGACTACACCTATAATAAGAATCAAAAATACAGCCAGACCGCCTCCTGCCACTGCCAAAGCTGTCAGAGCTTTGGTTGACGATACCGATGCTTTGATTGCCGCAGTGATTCCTTTGACCGCAACTCTGGCAGTTTTCTTCATTGGCCGCACAGCTTCTCCGGCGGCTCTGGCTGATTTTACCGCCAACTGTCTGGAAGCCCTCGCTGCATATTCCGCCTGCTTTTTCGGCATTATAGAAGAAGCGTTCCCTTTCTTTGGTATTGCAGCAGAAATATTCTTTTGGGGCATGGAAGTACGGACTGCCTGTTTTTCCGTCTTTACTGTAAAACTTGTCCGTATTTTACTCTCACGTAAAATAGAGCCATCCGTATTATGAAAATTGTTTTTCACAGACTTCCCGGAACCATCCTTGAAACTCGGATGAAGCCTCTCCCTCTGAGTTTCTTTTACTTTCATATTCCTTGCATTAGCCGCCTGATCATGCCTTATTTTTGCTTTGATCCTGTCCGCTCCGATTCCATTTTGCTCTGATCCGGTTTTTTGTAGTTCCGATCCCTGATCTCCAAAGGGCATTTTGTAATCCCTGTCCCTATGGAACGGGTGGACTTCATCCGATGAGGCATGGGAATCCGGTTTCTCCCGCCCCCTCTTTTCTCTTACTTTTTCTTTTATTACACGCTCCTTTGCGGAATCATTTACATCCTCGCTGACGGAATCCCCGGCACAGTTTTCCCTATTTTCCCTGACATCCTCTGCCGCTGGCTGTTCCTGCCTGTATCCACGCAGTTTCTCATAAGACTTTTTCGCCATGATGCGTCCTGCTGTCGAAATTGCTTTTACAGATACGTCAATCGCCCGTCCCTCTGCGGTTTCCACTTTCCGGTCAGCATACTCTTCCAGAGATTCCTGACCTCGGTCGGAACCATATGTTTCTGAAATGCCATGGGATTTCTCTTTCGTTTTCAGCAATGCATCCCGCATCAGTTCCTTTGGCATTCTCGAAACAGGATTTCTCAGCTTTGGAGCCCTGTTACACTCTTTTGTCCTGATATCTTTCATTGACCACCTCTTTCCGAAAAGAAATGCTCCTGGAAAGAAAAATCATTTTCACTTTCTGGGAGCACCCAAAATGCTGGTATAGACCACTTTACTTTAAATGGAACCGTATCTGTTTGTGCTGTCACAGATACATCTACGGCTTAATTGAAACCGTTTTTGACAATAGGGATTTCATGTTATTCTTGTCACGGATAAATCTGTAACAACGGCTATCCAATTTTAAACAGCTACATTAAATTTGTTCACTACCGGACAGCCAGCTTTGCCCTCCGATGTATTTTTTTCCCTGTCTCCCTGCTTTTCTCAGCCTGTATAGATTTCAGACTCCCCCTCACGGACGGCCTATGCATTTCCTGATTCCTTCTGCTTCGGAGAAATTCCCGATTTTCCTGTATTCTGTCACTTCGAAGGGATTCCTGATTTTCTTGTATTCTGCCGCTTCGGAATGGCCTATGGCTTCCCTGCTCTATCCCATCCATGGATGGCCGCTGGATCTCCTGTGCCCTTTCCCCAAAGGAATCCAGCTTCCGGATGGTCTGATCCGTCCGTTTCTCCATGCTATCCAGAATCCCCATCGTTCCATACAGCATTTTCTGTACATGAAATACCGCTCCTTTTTCCATTTCGCGGGAGCCGGTCGTCAGCGGCTCTTTTCCTGCCAGTTCCCGTTTGATATTTCCCAGATGCGTCCTCACCCCGTACATCTCATCCCCGATATTTCCGAGGCTTGTAATCCCCCTGTCCGCCGTTTCCAGAGACTGGTGCAGATGCCTTTTCACACCCAGAAGCCCGTTCTTGATCCCCAGAAAATCTATCGTCTTATATACGGACAGGATGCCCCTGTGTTTGAATCCGGTGATTGTCCGGTTCACCCCGGCTATAAATTGATCCCTGCACTCCAGCAGTTCCATCTTAGCCGCATGCACCTTCGACTCGATCTTCCCTACTGTCCGCAGCACAGCCTGCTTAAACCCCCGCTGTTCCAGTTTTTTCACATGATGCTTGACTGTCTCCAATTCCTTCAGCACCTTCCCGAACTGCTGGTCCATGTTGTCTATATAATCCGCCAGATGCATGACCTGTCCTTTTTCTTCATGCAGCCCGTTTTCATCCAACAGACGCAGTAATTCCTTGAATTGATCCTGCTCTTTTAGCGGGATGGATAATGTTTCTTCCATATACAAGCCCTCCTTCCTCTATGCGGAAAAGCCAATTCTCACAGCTTTTCCGCATATGAATTTTTTTACCTCTTCATAAAATATCTGTTTCTTGACAATAATAAGTCATACTCCTTTCTCCATTTTGACAATAGATAGTTATACAAACACTGGATTTGCAAATAAAAAATGCCATCGCATAGAACATTCCACGCAACAGCAATACCTCCACCGACAATAAAAACTACTCTTACAGCCAATCCATTT
>VSNK01000201.1 GCA_009774255.1 Faecalicatena sp. | reverse complement strand
ACGGTAAAGTGATTACCAGAGACACCGGCCTTCCGTTTATTGAAAATGGAGCGGTTGCGATTGAGGGCACCAGGATTGTGAAGGTAGGCACCGACAAGGAAGTGAAGGAAGCGTACCAGGACGCGGAGTATATCGACGCGAAGAAGGGGCTGATCATGCCGGCATTTATCAATACCCATGAACATATCTACAGCGCCATGGCAAGAGGTTTCAGCATCAAGGGGTACAATCCTCAAGGATTTCTGGATATTCTGGACGGCCAGTGGTGGACCATCGACCGGCACCTGACACTGGAGCAGACAAAGTACAGCGCCGTTGATACTATGATATCCTGCATCCGCAACGGCGTGACCACAATCTTTGACCATCACGCAAGCTTCGGACACATCAAGGACAGCCTGTTCACCATCGCCGATGTGGCGAAGGAGCTGGGAGTGCGTTCCTGTCTCTGCTACGAGGTGTCTGACCGGGACGGCATGGACAAGGCAAAGGAAGCCGTGATGGAAAATGCGGAATTTATCCGCTATGCCCTGAAGGATGATTCCGATATGCTGGCAGGAATGATGGGGATGCACGCGCAGTTCACGATCTCGGATGCCACCATGGAGCTGGCGGCGGCCAACAAGCCGGACGAGGTGGGATACCATATTCATGTGGCAGAGGGTATCGAAGACCTGCACGACTGTCTGAAAAAGTACGGAAAGCGGATCGTGGACCGGCTGATGGACTGGAACATCCTGGGAGAGAAGACGCTGCTGGGACATTGTATTTACATCAATTCCCATGAGATGGATCTGGTGAAGGATACCAACACCATGGTCGTACATAATCCAGAATCCAACATGGGAAATGCCTGCGGATGCCCGCCCACCATGGAGCTGGTACACAGAGGGATCCTGGCAGGACTAGGAACAGACGGCTATACCCACGACATGACAGAGTCCTTCAAGGTGGCGAATGTGCTTCACAAGCATCATCTGTGCGATGCCAACGCGGCGTGGGGAGAAGTGCCGAAGATGCTGTTTGAGAATAATGCCGCGATTGCCAACCGTTACTTCAAGGCGCCGCTGGGCGTTCTCAAAGAAGGGGCGGCAGCGGACGTGATCGTCGTAGATTACGACCCGCCGACACATCTGGACGAGAATAACATCAACGGACATATCCTGTTCGGCATGACCGGAAGGGATGTGGTGACCACGGTCGGAAACGGAAAGGTTCTAATGAAGGACAGAGAAGTTCAGGTAATCGACGTAGAAGAGGCAATGGCAAAATGCAGGGAAGCTTCCGCAAAGCTCTGGAAGAGCATTAACGGATAACAGATGTTACTATTCACGGCCTAACCGGCCGCTCATAGTAACGACATCTGCCATTTAAAATGTCTACGCTCCGCTTCGGTCCGCACTAAGCGAACGTCCACCGGACGTTCAGTGCCCTTCGGCGATGGGGCAGATGTCATCGCTCCATCACTTTTCTGGCGGCTAACCGTGCAGCGAGTGCACGGTTAGGCCGTGAACAGTAACTAACAGATCATTATATGCAGGCTCAGAAGCAGAAAAATTTGAGCCTGAAAATAACAAGAGATTAAAACATTCAGGAGGATAATCATATGAGCGATATTATGAGCTGCATGCCTTTTGAGCAGTTGTTGAACTGGATTCGGAAAGAGCATGACGAAAAAGGAACCGTATTTGGAGTACATAGACCTTACGTGGCGGACCCGGCCAAAGCACAGACGATCTTCGAGCGGAAGCTGGAGACACCCATCGGCCCGGCAGCAGGCCCTAACAGCCAGTTGGCGCAGAATATTGTGGCATCTTATTATGCAGGAAGCCGTTTCTTCGAGCTGAAGACCGTACAGATCATGGACGGGGCGGAGCTTGCGGCCTGTGTCAATAAGCCCTGCATCCTGGCAGAGGATGAGTGCTATAACTGCGAGTGGTCTACGGAGCTTTACGTGCCTCAGGCTCAGGAAGAGTATATCAAGGCATGGTTCCTGCTTGCGTTTGTGGCAAAGGAGTATGGACTCGGCAGTATGGACGGCTACCAGTTCAACATCAGTGTGGGCTATGATCTGAAGGGAATTCAGTCCGAGAAGATCAACACCTTTATTGAAAACATGAAAAACGCGGAGCAGACAGAGACTTTCCGGGCGTGCAAGGCAGCGCTTCTTGCCCATGCAGGGGAATTCAAGAATGTCACAAAGGAAGATATCGAGGCGATCTCACCGCAGATCTGTAATTCGGCGACCATCTCCACGCTTCACGGATGTCCGCCCCAGGAGATCGAGAGCATTGCCACGTATCTGCTGACAGAGAAGAAGATGCACACCTTTATCAAATGCAATCCGACCCTTCTTGGCTATGAATATGCCCGGGAGACGATGGATCAGATGGGATATGACTATGTGGCATTCGGAAGGTTCCATTTTGACGACGACCTGCAGTATGCGGACGCGGTTCCTATGCTCCAGAGACTGATCGCTCTGGCGGGGGAAAAGAATCTGGAATTCGGTGTGAAGATTACCAATACCTTCCCGGTGGATGTCAAGAGAAACGAGCTCCCAAGTGAAGAGATGTACATGTCCGGAAAGTCCCTGTATCCACTGTCCCTCTCCGTGGCGGCGAAGCTTTCCAAAGATTTTGAAGGAAAGCTGCGTATCGCCTACTCCGGCGGCGCGGACGCATTCAATATCGAGAAGATCGTAGGCTGCGGAATCTGGCCTGTGACGGTCGCGACTACGATTTTGAAGCCGGGCGGTTACCAGAGACTGAAGCAGATGGCAGAAGGACTCGATGCCATGGGTATGAAGCCCTTTACCGGAATCGATGTGGAAAGCCTCGGCAGGCTGGTGGAAGAGGCAATCCATGACCCGCATCATGTGAAGCCGGCGAAGCTTCCGGTATCCAGAAAGTCCAAGGAGAGAGTTCCCCTTCTGGACTGCTACACGGCGCCGTGTGAGGATGCATGTCCGATCCATCAGGAGATCACCACCTATGTACGGCTTGCGGGAGAAGGAAAATACGAAGAAGCGTTCCGGGTAATCCTGAATAAAAACGCGCTTCCATTTATCACAGGTACGATCTGCGCCCATGGCTGCCAGAGCCACTGCAACCGGAATTTCTATGAGACCCCGGTTCAGATCCGCGATACCAAGCTGGAATGCGCGCAGAAGGCATATGATGCGGTGATCGACAGTGTGACGGTTACAGGAAACTGCGGCAAGAGCGTGGCAGTCGTAGGCGGCGGGCCGTCCGGTATGGCAGCTGCATATTATCTTGCAAGAGCAGGCGCGAAGGTTACGGTCTATGAAAAGCGTGACAGGCTGGGCGGCGTGGTCAGTGCAATCATCCCGGATTTCCGGATTGACGACAGTGTGATCGACAAGGACGTATCTCTGCTTCGGAAGCTGGGAGTCAGGATCCTGACCAACACAGAGGCTCCGTCCGTGGCGGAACTGAGACAGGAATACGACGATGTGATTCTTGCGGTAGGCGCTTACAAGAGAGGCGAGCTGAAGCTGGAAGGCGGCGAGGCCGTAAACGCGCTGGCGTTCCTGGAAGACTTCAATGAGAAAAAGGGCAAGGTAGATCTTGGAAAGAACGTGGTCGTGATCGGCGGCGGCAACACGGCGATGGATACCGCAAGAGCGGCAAAGCGGTGCGAAGGAGTAGAGCATGTGTATCTGGTATACCGCAGAACGAAGCGCTATATGCCTGCGGATGAGCATGAACTGCTTCTGGCCGTTGAGGACGGTGTGGAATTCAGAGAACTGCTGGCGCCTGTGAAGCTCGAAGACGGCAATTTGATCTGCAGGGTGACCAGGCTTGGCGAACCGGACGCTTCCGGACGCGCGGGAGTGGTAGAGACCGAAGAAACCATTTCCGTTCCGGCAGATACCGTGATCGCGGCAGTGGGAGAAAAAGTGCCCACAGATTACTACGAGGCAAACGGACTGAATGTAGACGAACGCGGACGCGTGAAGGTCAGCAAGGAGCTGGAGAGCAGCGTCGAGCATGTCTATGTAGTGGGCGACGGCCTGTTCGGACCATCTCTGGTTGTGAAGGGAATGGCGGATGCCCTTACCGCGGCGGAAGCGATTGCGGGAGCACCGGTGACAGCCGATATGGGCGAGCCGGCGGATGCGGCTGCCATCTATGAGAAGAAGGGAATCCTCGCGGAGCCGGGAGGCAAAGAAGCAGACCGGTGCCTGGGATGCTCCACCGTATGTGAAAACTGTGTGGATGTATGCCCGAACCGCGCGAATATTTCCATCCGAGTACCGGGAATGGCGAAAGCACAGGTCATCCATGTGGATTATATGTGTAATGAATGCGGCAACTGTAAGGTATTCTGCCCGTATGCAAGCGCTCCGTATCTGGATAAATTCACGTTATTCGCCTGTGAGAAGGATATGGAAGACAGCAAGAACGACGGCTTTGCCGTGCTGAATCGGGAGGAACTTGCATGCAAGGTACGCTTCCTGGGAACAGAACATACCTGGAAGAAGGGACAGGACACGAAGGTTCCGGAAGGGCTGCAGAGGCTGATCGAAGCAGTGTGTGAGGACTATAGTTACTTATTATGATACAAGCGCCAAAAGGTCATGCGTTTTCTGCTTGCATGAAAACGCAGGCCTGGGGACGCATTCTTATGAAAGCGGGAACAAAAAAATGAAGGTACTGATCAAAGGTGCAGGGGATCTGGCGACCGGAATCGCGTATGAATTCTGGCTTGCGGGGCATGAGGTTTTGATGACGGAGATCGAAGTCCCCCTTGCGGTGAGAAGGATGGTTTCCTTCTCGCGGGCCGTATATGAGGGCGAGGCACAGGTAGAAAAGGCAAAGGGGATCCTGGTGCAAAGTCCGGAAGAAGCCCGTGCGGTGATCTCGGCGGGCAACATTGCGGTGATCGTGGATGAAGGGGCAGCAATCCGGGAGGCATACGAACCGGATATTCTGATCGACAGTATTATGGCAAAGCGGAATACGGGCACCCGTAAGACAGACGCGCCGGTGGTGATCGGGATCGGACCAGGTTTTACGGCGGGAACAGACTGCCATTATGTGATCGAGACACAGAGAGGGCCGTCCCTTGGAAATGTGATCTGCGAGGGAAGCGCCATCCCCAATACGGGGATTCCCGGGGAGATTGCCGGGTATACCATGGAGCGCCTGATCAAGGCATCCGCGACGGGAAGGATGGAGCCTGCGGTTCGGATCGGGGATCTGGTAAAAAAAGGACAGGTGGTGGCAAAGACCGGGGGTGTCCCGGTCCATGCCCAGATGTCCGGGATCGTGCGGGGAATGCTTCAGGAAGGCGTGCAGGTAGAAAAAGGGCTGAAGATCGGCGACATCGACGCCAGAGAGATCAGAGAGTACTGCTATACCATTTCCGATAAGGCACGGAAGATCGGAAAGGGAGCTCTTGAGGCAGCGGGCGTGAAAGATTTACAGCAATGTGAGAGTTTTGAGAAAGAAGGTGAGATTTGAATATGTATACGTTTGTAGTGAATGGAAAAACAGTGACAACAGAGAAGAAACAATCCCTGCTCCGGTTCCTCAGAGACGAAATGCATCTGACCTCTGTCAAGGACGGGTGCAGCCAGGGAGCCTGCGGCGCGTGCACGGTGATCATTGACGGGGCAACCTGCAAGGCCTGTGTTCCTACAACCGACCGGCTGGAGGGCAGGAACATCCTGACGGTGGAAGGACTGAGCGAATGGGAAGCAAAGGTCTTTACATTTGCCTATGGGGAGGCAGGAGCCGTACAGTGCGGTTTCTGTATCCCGGGCATGGTGATGTGTACAAAGGCACTGCTGGACGTCAATCCGGACCCGACGGAGGACGAGATCCGCTATGCCTTGCGGAATAATTACTGCCGCTGTACCGGATATGTCAAGATCATTGCCGCGGTGAAGCTGTCGGCGAAGATCCTGAGGGAGGGTGTGATCCCGGAGAAGGGTGCGGATGACTGGAAGATCGGCTCGCGGGTACATCGTCTGGATGTGGAAGAAAAAGTGCTGGGATATGGAAAATATCCGGATGACTTTTATATGGAAAATATGTGCTACGGTTCGGCTCTTAGGAGCAAATATCCAAGGGCAAGGGTACTTTCGATCGATACGTCCAGGGCAAAGGCACTGCCGGGCGTGGTAACGGTTCTCACGGCGGAGGATATTCCGGGAGAGAACAAGATCGGCCATCTGAAGCATGACCAGTATACCTTGATCCCTGTGGGCGGCCTCACCCATTATCTGGGGGACGCGATCGCGCTGGTGGCGGCGGAAGATATGGAGACCGTGGAAAAGGCGAAAAAGCTGATCCAGGTGGAATACGAGGTTCTGCCTATGGTACATAATATCGAAGAAGCAGCGGCAGAGGGCGCGCCGAAGGTATTTGACGAGGAAGAGTCCAATGTCCAGGCGTATAAGCATGTAAGCCGGGGAAATGCGGACGAGGCGATACGGAATGCGAAGCATGTCATTTCTCAGCATTTTGAGACGCCATGGACGGAGCATGCGTTCCTGGAGCCGGAATGTGCGGTGGCATATATCGATCAGGACGAAGATGTGATGGTGATCTGTACCGATCAGGACGCATACTGCTCCTACCGTGAATGCGGCCTGATGCTGGGGACGGATAAGGTGAAGGCGGAAAACGCGCTGGTAGGCGGCGGCTTCGGAGGCAAGGAGGATATGACGGTGCAGCACCACGCGGCGCTTCTGGCTTATCACACCAGACGCCCGGTGAAGGTTCGTCTGACCAGGGCGGAATCCCTCCTGATTCATCCCAAGCGTCATCATTTCGTCATGGACTTTACGATGGGCTGTGACGAGAACGGAAAGATCATGGGCGTGAAGGCAAAAGTGGCTTCGGATACGGGAGCATTTGCTTCTCTGGGCGGCCCAGTCTTAGAGCGCGCGTGTACCCATGCGGCAGGCCCTTATGCTTATGAGAACTTTGAAATCGAAGGAACCGCTTATTATACCAACAATCCGCCGGCAGGAGCATTCCGCGGGTTTGGCGTGACCCAGACCTGTTTTGCCACGGAAACACTGTTGAACATGATGGCAGATGAGATCGGAATCTCCCCGTGGGAAATCCGCTTCCGCAATGCCATCCGGCCGGGCGGCGTGCTGCCGAACGGGCAGATCGTGGATGAATCCACCGGTCTGGTGGAGACTCTGGAAGCGGTGAAGGAACAGTATGACAGCGCAAGAGCGGCCGGAAAGCCGGTTGGCCTGGCATGCGCCATGAAGAATGCCGGGGTCGGCGTGGGAATTCCGGACACGGGCAGGGTGAAGCTGATCATACAGGAAGACGGGAAGCTTCATATATTTGCCGGCGCCTCCTGCATCGGACAAGGGCTGGGAACGGTGCTCGTACAGATGATTGTCAGCAATACGGATCTGAAACGCGGCGATATCGTATACGAGTGCAGTAATACCTGGATCGCGCCGGATTCCGGAACTACCTCCGGTTCCAGACAGACAATGATCACCGGGGAAGCCTGCCGCCGTGCATGCGAAAAGCTGATGGAGGCAAAGGGAAGCAGACCCCTTGCTGAGCTTGTGGGAGAGGAGTTCTATGGAGAGTACCTTGCCAAAACAGATCCCCTTGGAGCCGACGTGCCCAATCCGGTCTCCCATGTGGCTTATGGATACGCGACCCAGATGTGTATACTGGATTCGAAGACCGGAAAGATCGAAAAAATGGTAGCTGCCCATGATGTGGGAAAAGCAGTGAACCCGCTGTCCTGTGAAGGGCAGATCGAGGGCGGTGTGGTGATGTCCATGGGATTCGCGCTCCGCGAAAGATATCCGATTGACGAGAATTGCAGACCTGTTGACAAATACGGTGCCCTGGGGCTGTTCCGCGCCCATGAGGTTCCGGAAATTGAAGCCATTGTGATTGACAAACCGGGCTTAAAGGTGGCCTGCGGCGCGATCGGCATAGGAGAGATCACGTCCATTCCGACAGCGCCTGCGATCACAGACGCCTATTACCGGCTGGACGGAGAGCGCAGATATAGCCTGCCCATATCCGGTACGCCATATAAGAGGGAGGGATGAGCCATGGCAGTAAAGAAAAAATTCCCCTTGCGCGCGGCGGTCGTGTCCTGTAACGGAGTCTGCGCCGCAAGTGCCGAAACCAGATGCAGGTACGGATGTGTGGGCTGCGGAAGCTGTACCGCAGTCTGCAGATTCGGCGCTATTTCCCTGAACGCATACGGCGTGGCAGAGGTGGACGAGGAGAAATGTATCGCCTGCGGAATGTGCGTGCGCGCCTGTCCGCAGGAGGTGATTCGTATTCATGAATGCGCCAATTATATTGTGGTAAAATGTGCGAATGAGGACAAAGGAAAAGAAGCAAGAGAAGTCTGCCCGGTCAGCTGTATCGGCTGTGGGATCTGTGAAAGAACCTGTACGGCAGAGGCGGTCAGGGTTGTCAATAACCGAGCGGTGATCGAGGAAGAGTTATGCTTAAGCTGCGGCATGTGTGCCGTGAAATGTCCCCGCCATGTCATCGTGGACCTGAGAGGGATTTTGACAGAAAAATAGAACTGAAAAGTCAAGACAAAAGACAGAAAAACCAGAGGGCTGGTCCGGCATTAGTTACTAATCACGGCCTAACCGGCCGCTCATAGTAACGACATCTGCCATTTAAAATGTCTACGCTCCGCTTCGGTCCGCACTAAGCGAACGTCCACCGGACGTTCAGTGCCCTTCGGCGATGGGGCAGATGTCATCGCCCCATCACTTTTCTGGCGGCTAACCGTGCAGCGAGTGCACGGTTAGGCCGTGAACAGTAACCGGCATTACGCAGGACGAACCTTCTGGTTTTTTCCGCCTTTGCGGCGGAAGGGACTTGGGGGTCGGTCTCTGACAGCTCCTACACGCTGATCTCGCTGAGATACCGGTAGATGGTCGCATTAGAACAGGAAAACTTTCTTGCGACAAAGGAAACCGCGCCTTTGAGCTGAAACAGTCCCTGTTCATTTAACAGTTCCACAATGTCTCTTCGTTCGAACTGATTGAGCCGGTCGATGGGGGTTTCCAGGGCTGCCGTGGCATCGTCGAACATTTTCTGCATCAGCGTGGGAATATCCATAGAGAAGCTTTCCGTGATCGGCGGAGCTGCCTCCCGAGCCGGAGCACCTCTTTCTGCGACGGACGGGACTGCTTCCGGAGCATTCTCCAGGAAAGTGCCGGGATGTACGACGGAAAGCAGCTTCTGCTGAAGCTCCTGATAGCGGTGGTCGTCGAAATTAATGCACAGCAGCCCGATGGGCCTGCGCTCCTTGTCACGGATGAACATGGTAGAAGAGCGAAGCACATGTCCGTTCTGTGCAAGCCCGCGGTAGTTGCACAAATAATTCTTTGTCTCATAAGATTTTGAGGAAAGCATTCGCAGGGCGGCATCAGTCAGAGGGCCGCCGATTTTCCGTCCGCTGATGTGCGCGTTGGCGATGGCGACAATTGCCAGATCCTTGGAATCCAGATCATGCAGAACGATCTCGTAATCCGGCCCCAAAGTCTGTCCAAGAAACTCTACCAGTATGGTATATTGCTGAAGGATGTCTGGTTTCATAAATTTTCCCCATTTCTATATATAATATACTCACGGCTGACAAAATCTGCCGTGAGTATCGCGCCAGCCGCAGCCGCAAAGCGGCATAATTCCTCATGCGGCTGTGCGCATCAAAATATACTGTGCGGCAGACTGATCTGGAACTCAGTATACTTCTATTGCTTCTTATTATTACATGCTATCTGCTAGATTTCAATAAAAAAATCAATGTACAAAAAAATTTTTGTTAGTTAAAAGGGATAAAACTTGACATATTATTTCAAAGATGATAAAATATTTTTATCACAAGAAAAGATATTTGTAAATGTAAAAGGAGAAGCGATTATGAAAACTATTTTAAACACAGACAACGCTCCAAAGGCAATCGGACCTTATTCCCAGGGAATCGATACGGGGAATCTGATGTTCCTTTCCGGACAGCTTCCGATCCTGCCGTCCGAGGGAAAGATTGTGGCTGAGGACATCGAAGGCCAGACAAAGCAGTCCCTGGAGAATGTAAAGGCGATCCTGGCATCCGCGGGATGTACGATGGACAACGTAGTGAAGACAACCGTATTTCTGAAGGATATCGCTGATTTCGGAAAGATGAATGAAGTATACAAGGGATTTTTCAGCGAGGGCAATTACCCTGCAAGGTCTGCGTTCCAGGTAGCCGCGCTTCCGCAGAACGCTCTGGTAGAGATTGAAGTCGTTGCATTAAAGGCCGAAGGCTGATCTTGAACAGGTGCGCCCCTGTTACAATTCTAATAGTTACAGTTCACTCGTCAGCCGCTGTCATGATAAGTTTGTGCTTGCACAAGGACTTATCATGACAGCGGCTGACGAAGGGAGCGTCGGTTTATGAGCAAAAATAGCCGCAAAGCGGCGGAAAAGCATCGAAGATGCGTTTTGCGAATGGCGCGGAGTGAACGGTAGCTTCTAATATGAGTAAAAAAACAGACTTTGGCAGGCACACTTGCATAGTCTGTTTTTTTATATTATGATAAATACATGAAGAGCATTGTTAGTTACAGGTCACACCTTCACCAGGCGTGACCTGTAACTCAGGCCGCATTTTGAATGTCTACGCTCCGCTTCGGTCCGCACTAAGCGAACGTCCAC
>VSNK01000200.1 GCA_009774255.1 Faecalicatena sp. | reverse complement strand
GTATTGACGTTGTATAAAAAAATCAGCGATAGTACACTAATTATAGTTCAATAATCTAAAATTATTAATGTTTAAGTGAGGAATGAGCCTATGAAAGCAGTTATTTTTGATTTGGACGGCGTAATTGTATTTACGGATAAATTTCATTATCAGGCGTGGAAAAGAATGGCGGACGATATGGGGATTTATTTTGACGAAACAATCAACAATAGACTTCGGGGCGTCAGCAGGAGCGAAAGCCTGGAGATTATTCTGGAACGGTATCAGGGTACGCCGCTCTCATTAGAGAAAAAGACAAATATGCTGAAAAAGAAAAATGATATTTATCGGGAACTTTTATCTGCTATGACGCCTGATGATGTGACGGATCAGGTGAGGATCACATTGGCGGAACTCCGCAGCCGCGGCTTCAGACTTGCAGTCGGCTCATCCAGTAAAAACGCAAAATTTATTCTGCAAAAGGTAGGGCTGCAGGATGCTTTTGATGCGGTTTCCGACGGCACAAATATCATCCGTTCCAAGCCAGATCCGGAGGTGTTTTTAAAAGCCGCAGAATTTTTGGATGTAGCTCCGGGCAATTGTTCTGTGGTAGAGGATGCCTGTGCCGGCATTGACGCGGCAAAAGCTGCGGGTATGCTGGCTATTGGAATGGGTGATGCGTACAGATACAAGAAGACAGATATTGGTATAAAAGAATTCTGCGAATTACTGCAGGTAATATGAAAAAGCACAATGATGTTAGAAGGAAGGGAGGAAACCAGTATGGTGGATGTAAGAAAAGCACCGTTTTATTTGGATGAAGATGGGGAAAGGTGGGTGAAAGAAACACTTTCTGGAATGTCTGTGGGGGAAAAGGCTGGACAGCTATTCTGTGTCATGGGGTATTCCAGTGACGATAAGACTCTTGGGCATTATATTGATGATCTGCATATCGGGGGGATGATGTATCGCCCTGCATTAAAAGCGGAAATACAGGAAACACACAGGAAAATTCAAAATATGGCAAAAATACCTCTTTTGCTGGCGGCAAATACGGAATGCGGAGGCGATGGATTATGTCAGGAGGGAACCAGCTTTGGAAAGCCCATGGCGGTTGCCGCCACGGGGAATCCTGAACATGCGTATGAAATGGGTTATGTTGCCTGTAAAGAAGGGGCGGCGGCAGGGATGAACTGGTCTTTCGCGCCGATTGTAGATATTGACTATGAATTTCACAATCCAATCACCAATGTGCGTACATTCGGAAGCGATCCAAAGATGGTCAAAGCATGCGGAAGCGCGTACTTAAGAGGGGCAGAGGAAAACAATGTCATGACAGCGATCAAGCATTTTCCGGGAGACGGGTGTGATGAAAGGGACCAGCATCTGCTGACGTCTGTCAATTCTATGGAATGTGACGAATGGGATGCCTCTTACGGTGATATTTATCAGGCTTTGATCGACCAGGGAAGCAAAAGCGTTATGGTGGGTCATATTGCGATGCCCGCTTATGTGGAAAAATTTAACCCGAATGCCTCAAATGAAGAAAAGCTGCAGCCAGCTACCCTACGGAAAGAGCTTGTGACAGATCTGCTGAGAGGAAAGCTTGGATTTAACGGATTGGTTTCCACAGATGCGTCCCTGATGCTCGGCTTTATGGCTGCCATGCCAAGGAGGAAAGCAATCCCCCAAACGATCGCGGCAGGGTGCGATATGCTGCTGTTCTGCAAGGATACGGATGAAGATTATCAGTATATGATGGATGGAATACGTTCTGGAGTGATCACAGAGGAAAGGCTTGACGATGCCGTGACAAGGATTCTTGCCGCGAAAGCTTCATTAAAACTGCATGAGAAGCAGAAAGCAGGGACATTAGTCCCCGAAGCGGAGAGGCTGTCAGAGATCGGTGCGGCGCAGCATAAGGCATGGGCTAAAGTGGTCGCGGATGAATCGGTTACGCTTGTGAAAGACACACAGCACCTGCTGCCAATTTCTACAGATAAATATAAAAAGGTATATCTGAATGTTGTACAAAAGGATATGGATCCGGAAAATCCGGTAGTGCAGGAATGGAAAGCATTGTTTGAAAAGGAAGGCTTTGAGGTTACCGTGCGGGACAGAACGACAAAAATTGATCTGGAAAATTTTGCCGGTATCAATATGACGCCGGAAAAAGAGGAGCTTATGATTGAAATGTACCGCCCGGTGGAGGAAACGAAGAAAAGCAAGGATCTTTATGTTTATATCGCAAATGTGGAAAATGCTTCAAACAACACAACTACAAGGCTGAACTGGAACGTGGTATTTGGACTGGGGGATGACGCGCCGTGGTTTGTACAGGAAGTCCCGACGCTTTTGATCAGCACAGCAAACCCCTATCACATGTTTGATGCGCCGATGGTGAAAACGATGGTCAACGCATACAGCCATAATCCTGTATTTAATGGAGCAGTCATGGATAAGATCATGGGACGCAGCGAATTTAAAGGCAAAAGCCCGGTAGACCCGTGCTGCGGCAGCAAATATCTGAAAATGTCTATAGAAAAGGATTCTTAAGAAAGGTGGTGATGATAAATGGGAATGGATTACAGCAGCATAGCGGATGGAATATTAAGAGAAGATTCTTTTGACCTGGCCCACCTCGGAAAATGTGAGGCCATTATGAGCCTTGGAAATGGATATCTGGGACTGCGCAGCGCCTCAGAGGAACACTACTTTGGAGAAACAAGAGGATTATTCGTAGCAGGCACATTTAATAAGTTCGATCAAAATGAGGTGACGGAGCTGCCTAACGCGGCAGATGTGACCGCTATGGATATTTATCTGGACGGGGAACGGTTTTCACTGGTAGAAGGAAACTGTGAATCTTACGAAAGGGTACTGAATATTTATACGGGTGAGCTTCGCAGAAATATTTTATGGACTTCGCCAAAAGGAAAAAAGGTTTTGTTTCGGTTTTCACGGATTGTTTCATTGAAACGGCTTCATGTAATTGCGCAAAAAGTAGAAATTGTTCCTGAGGATTGTGATGTGACTGTGAAAATACAGTCCGGGATTGACGGAAGGATGACGAATACCGGAAGTCAGCATTTTTCCGAAGGGGATAAACGCTTTTATGAAAACCGCTATATCCAGTCTGTCCAGAAAACAACGCAGACGGAAATTACGTTTGTTTCAACATCGGTACATACTCTCTGTCTGGATGGAGCGCAAATCCCGTCAGAGGCGGAGGCTTATATTGAGCGGAGAAAGATTTATGCAGGATATGAAATCCCTGTGAGAGCAGGGCAGACGCTGCGGATTGATAAATATTCGAATGTACTCACATCAAGAGATTTCGATATGGCAGGGTTCGAAGCGGATGAAATCAGGGACAAGTCTCTCTCTATGTGCCGGGAGGAACAGTCGGTTGGATATGAAGCGCTGGCAGAAGAATCAAAGGAGCAGTGGAAAAAAGAGGTATGGGATACAGCGCCGATCAAGATAACAGGGAATGGGCCGCAGGCAGTTTTGGATCAGTTCTCCGTGCATTTTGCCCAGTACCATATGCGCCTGATGGTACCGGCACATGACAACCGGATGAATATCGGAGCGAAAGGATTATCCGGAGAAGGGTATAAGGGACATTGCTTCTGGGATACGGAGATATTCCTGCTTCCATACTATATATTCACGAGTCCGGGCATTGCGAGGAAGCTTGAGGAATACAGGTATCTCTCTTTGCCAGGCGCACACGCGAAAGCGGTTCACAACGGATACCAGGGAGCGATGTTCCCATGGGAGTCTGCATGGCTGGATGACGGCGAGGTGACGCCGGAGTATATGGATGTAGATATCGTGACCGGGCTTCCGATGAAGGTATGGTCCGGCTTTATCGAGCAGCATATCACATCGGATGTGGCATTTGGAACGTGGCAGTATGCCATGATCACCGGCGATGAAGATTTTATGGATCAATATGGCTATGAGCTGATCATGGACACGGCCATTTTCTGGGCTTCCAGGCTTGAGAAGGACGGGACTGACGGGAAATATCATATTAATGATGTGGTAGGGCCGGATGAGTATAGAGAACATGTCAATGATAATGCATTTACCAACTATATGGCTCACTGGAATATGAAAAAGGCAATGGAATATTACCATCTGCTTAAGACGGAAAAGCCGGAAATATTCAGGAGACTGGATGCGAAGCTTCATCTTGGCCATGCATATGAGTTGTGGGAGGACGGCGTATCCCATATCTACCTTCCGCAGCCGAATGAGGAGAAGGTGATTCCCCAGGATGACCGTTACTTAAGCTGCCGTGATATCGACCTGACAAAATATAAGGAGCAGGAGCATGTGGGAGGGATTACCCGGGATTATAACCTGGAGCAGATCAACCAGATTCAGGTATCCAAACAGGCGGACGCACTGGTGCTGTTCTTCCTGCTTGAGAATGAATTTCCAATCGAAGTGAAGAAAGCCTCTTGGGCATATTATGAAAAACGGACTCTTCATGATTCTTCCCTGTCTCTGTCTACACATTCTGTACTGGCAAGTGATATGGGAGAGAAAAAGCTGGCGTATGATCTGTTTCAACAGGCGGCAATGATCGATCTTGGTCCGTTCATGGGATCATCGGATGCAGGAATCCATGCAGCATCCTTTGGCGGTGTGTGGGAATGTATCGTCTACGGATTCGGCGGTGTGCGTATGTTGGACGGAAAATTACGGATTCAGCCGTCTCTTCCGGAGGAATGGGAAAAGCTTTCCTACACGATTATGTGGAAGGGGCAGAAGCTGGCGGTTGAAGTCAGCAGGGAGACACTTGTGGTTGAGAACCTGACGGGGAGAGCACCGGTGGAATTAAAGATTGCAGGAACAGACTGTGTGCTGAAAGATGAAAAAATGACTGTGCAGAGTCAGCACTTTGAATAGAAACGACAAAATTTTTTGGGATAAGGAGAAAAAGAAAATGAATGAAGCACAGAAGAAAACCTATCTTAAACCCTACAACAAGCTTGGGTATGCGGTTGGTGAGTTTGGCACTAATTTCGTTATTAACTTTATTACGTTCTTTTTGCTGCTGTATCTGACGGATACAGTAGGTCTGAACAGTGCTGTGATTGGCACGCTGATTTTGGTCGCAAAATTACTGGACGGCATATCAGATATGATTTTTGGAAATCTGATCGACCGGACGCATACCCGATGGGGCAAAGCAAGACCGTGGCTGTTTGGAAGCACATTCCCCATGTGTATTGCGCTTGTGTTGGAATTTGCAATCCCCAATATGTCAACGACCGCGCAGTATGCTTATTTTATGGTTGTTTATGCGGTGCTGAATTCTGTATTCTATACTGCAAACAGCATCTCCTTTTCAACCCTTTCCGCGCTGATTACAAAGAACCAGAATGAAAGGGTTCAGCTCGGCAGCCTGCGTTTTATGTTTGCATTTTCGGCTATGATGATTATTTCAATTATCACAAGTAAACTGCTTGGCTTTTTTGGAGGCGGTACATATGGCTGGCGCATGACAGCAATTTGCTATGCGGTGTTTGGCTGTGTCCTTAACGTGATCAGCTGCCTGTCCGTAAAGGAACTTCCGGAAGAAGACGAACAAGCACCTGATAAAGAGAAAACCGCTCAAAGTCTGTCTCTGATTGAATCTCTTAAGATTCTTTTAAAGAATAAGTTTTTCTTTATACTCCTTGGCATTAATATTGCCTTTTACTTCTTTAGCTGCATTGCGGGCAGCGCCGGCGGGTATTATACGGAACGTGTTCTTGGTGATCCGAGCAAATTCGGGACACTCCAGATTGCCATCAACCTGCCGCTCATTCTTACTTTGTCCATAGTGCCTGCTTTTGTCAACAAATTTGGTATCTTTAAGGCAAATATAATCGGTATGACCGGTGCGGTGATTGCTTCTATTCTTTCTGCTATAGTCGGGAATACGGGGAATTTTACTTTGTTTCTGGTATTTCTTGCGCTGCGCAGCATTTTTTCTGCCCCGCTGATGGGGACGATCAATACATGGACTGCCGAGGTTGCGGAATATTCTTTCCTTCGGAGCGGAAAGCATATTGAAGGAAGCGTATTCTCCTGCATCTCTATCGGCAATAAGCTTGGAAGCGGAATCGGATCTGCCGTGATCGGTTGGCTGCTGGCAATGGCAGGCTATGTTGGTACGATGGAGGTTCAGCCTGAGTCGGCAATCTCCATGATTGCGTTCATTTATACAGGCATTCCTGCAATCCTGTTTGCGATTATGGGTATTCTCTGTTTCTGCATGAAGGTTGAAAAGGTGAATCAGGAGCTGCGTGAGGCAAACAAATAAATCAATGGAAAATAGAGGTAAACAAATGAAACGAGAAAAATTATTAGAGCGTTTGCATATGAACATACCCAAAGAGGCAGTTATTCCATTAATCATAGACACAGATGCAAAAAATGAAGCAGATGATCAATATGCGATCATACATCATCTCTTAAGCCCAAGTATTGATGTAAAAGGAATTGTTGCCGCTCATTTTGAACAAAAAACAGGGTATGAAGGCGGAACAATGGAAAAATCTTATGATGAAGCTGTGAGGCTTCTTAAATTAGCTGATATTGAGGATGTTCCTGCATTACACGGATGTGAAGCGCCGCTTAAAGACAGGAATGATGCACCGATATCGGAAGGGGTAGAGTTTATCATTGAAGAGGCAAGGAAAGTAAGTGGAAAGAAACTGTATATTGCAGTTCTGGGAGCAATGACGGACATCGCATCTGCTATTAATATGGCACCAGACATTGCAGAGAAGATCATTATCATATGGAACGGAGGCGGCCCTTATCCAGGAGGAAGACCGGAATTTAACTTGATGCAGGATCCTGATGCTGTAAGAGTGATTCTGTCAAGTGCTGCAGAAGTATGGCAGATACATCAGGATGTATATAATGTTTTTGAGGTTACTCTTTCGGAACTATCCCGGCGGGTTCGTCCATGTGGAGAAATTGGCCAATATTTGTATGAGCAGCTTATAGAAGAAAATCATGTGGAATTTACTCCTGATTTTCTTTTGAGAACAGGCGAAAATTGGACATTGGGGGACAATTCTACAGTTGCCGTTCTTATTATGAATCGTTATCGTGGGAACTGGGAAATGAGAACCGCTCCTATTATTAATGATGATTTAACTTATGGATGTAATCCAGATGGAAAATTGATCCGGGTATATAAGGAGCTTGATGCAAGAATGACTCTTGAGGATTTATTTAGTAAATTGGAACTGATATATAAACCGCACAGGTAAAGTTTATGAAAATTGCTGGATTGTTAATATATCAAAATCTTGCCACCTGTACGGTTGAAGGATAAAACCTAAGGAATTGTAGGAAAATAACCTGTGCAGATTGCGCAGGTTATTTCCATACAATTACTATGAAAATACCCACGAATTTTCATTTATGGTGGCGGCTCAAATGTGAGGCATGGGTATTTCCTTAGTAAAGAAACGTTAAAATGCTGTATCGCTATCTTTTTTGTATAGCTTTCTGGCAGTTCTTAAACATAATTTTCCAATTCAGCCCCTTTTCTACGTTAATTATTGTCAGGTTTTATGTCTAAAAGCGATATTATAACTGACTTTGGGGTTCAACCGTACAGGTGGAAATCTTGTTAATAGTGGCGCAAATAGGGTACAGGTTGCGCCACTATTTTTATGTTAGGCACTTAATAGCGAAATCTTGCGCAAAATGGCAAAATTTTTCGTTTCGTGCCTTTCCGGTTTATCCGGGTTAGGGTTTAACTGTAATATTCGTTCTCCGCCGTACTCCGATTTGATTTCAAAAAATTCAGATCGGAGGGAAGAAATATGGCTTACAATAAGGCCAGAGAAGAACGAAAGTGAAAACAATGGAAAGAAAAAGAGGAATCACTGCTTCGGACATTGGGAATGGACGAAGGATCCATACAGGAATTAAGACGCAGTGATTGGGAGGATTTTAAGAGTGAAAGATGCTATCAAAATCACCGTGCGTTTCACAATCATTCATGCTACGCATGCACAGATTCGGTATAAATACAGGCTGTGATACATACCAGTCAACTAACTCCTTGCGAACCGATTCCGTAATCTGCACAGTACCATCCTTTATCCCATCAAGGATTGCTAACAGCCGTTCCAGAGCATCGGTAAGCTCGATATCCCGGATATCATCGCAACACACAAAGAACAGTTCACAGACTGTTTTTTGGTCGTTTTCTTTGCGGCGCATCCATTCAAGGATTATAAAGCGGGTAAACACCAATGCTGTGCTCGATACTGTAGTATTATAATTTACCGGCCGGGTGAGAATATTTTTGTACAAAGTGAAGACCGTTCTGCTGACGGATGTAAAAGCATTGCAGACAGAGCCAGGAGTAATGAAGCGATGCAGAAGGCGTTAAAGGATAAGAACAAAGATGCTTATGCAAAAGCGGCGTGTGATACATGGATCGATGTCCGTAGTTTTGGACAGGTATTTGCCTTCAAGGGCGACAGTGTTTCTGTGGGAGTGAGAGGACCGGTTTCCGTTCATTCGGCATTTAGTGTATTTCCGATATCCATAGACAGTATGCAGATGACAAAGAGCGTAAACAGTGGAGTAAAGGAGAAAAAATCTTCTGATACAATGGGAACGAAACATAAGGTCTATTCAGCATTGTATGCAGTCAAAGGAAGTATCAATCATCAGCTTGCGGAAAAAACAGGTTTTAGTGATGAGGATGCCGAAAAGATAAAGAGGCTTTACGTACTTTATTTGTAAATGACAGTTCCTCCGCAAGGCCGGATGGAAGCATGGAAGTGTGCAAAGTGTACTGGTGGAAACACAATTGCGCAATGGGGCAGTATTCTTCTGCAAAAGTGTTCACGGCCTAACCGGCCGCGAACTGTAACCTAATGTACGGATAATCCGTAGAAAAAATACGGATAGACTTGAACTTTTTTACAGATAATCATATAATAGTAAAAAGACAGGAGAGTGATTATCATGTTAAAGAGATTCAGTGTTGAAAACTTCAAAGGCTTTAGGGATAAGATCACATTCGATATCGGCTCACCGAGCAATTACAATTTTAATTCGGAGATTGTTGAAAATGGCTGCATAACCAAAGGGATTATTTATGGTATCAACAGTTGTGGTAAATCAAATCTCGGATTGGCTATTTTTGATATTATTACTCATTTGACAGAAAAACAGAGGCTTCTTCATAGTTATGATTTTTATCTTAACATGAGTGGACGGAAATCTTTTGCAGAGTTCGAGTACACATTTATGTTTGACGGGTATGAAGTAATCTATAAATATTGTAAAACAGATGTAAATACATTAAAGAATGAGAGCTTATCTATTGGTGGTAAAGAGGTTATTTATTTTGACTTTCTTACCAGAGATGGCTTTACTTTGTTGGAAGGCTCTGACACTTTGAATGCATCTATAAAGAATGAAAGTCCAATTTCGCGTGTAAAGTACGTGAATAGTAATTCTATTCTTGCTGACAACGAGCAGAATCAGGTATTTAAAAAATTTATAGACTTTGTGGAACGTATGCTTCTTTTCTATTCTTTGGACAGCAGAGGTTATGAAGGTTTTATGAATGGAGGCGAGAGTATTGCTGAGGGGATTGTAAATAGCGGAAAGGTACAGGACTTCCAGGAATTTTTGAAAGAGAATGGCATTAAGTATGAACTGTTTGAGTTTGAGGTTGATGGAAGAAAGGCTATTTATTGCTATTTCGATCATAAAGATGCCGACTTCTTTAAGATTGCTTCGACAGGAACAAGATCTCTTGCACTGTTCTATTATTGGTATATTCGAATGGAAAAAGCAGCGTTTGTTTTCATTGATGAATTTGATGCATTTTATCATTATGAATTATCAAAGTCAGTACAGAACAGACTAAAAAATATTTCGGGTGTACAGATATTTACAACAACCCATAACACGGATCTTATGAGCAATGATCTTCTCAGACCAGATTGTTATTTCCTGCTTAAGGACAATAACATAACAGCAATTTCAGAATTGACTGAGAAGGAATTGAGACAGGCTCATAATCTTCAGAAAATGTATAAGGCAGGTGCGTTCAATGGCTGATAGAGACTATAAAGCGTTTATAGTTGAGGGAGAAGCCAGGGAGCCGCTGATTATTGACAACATTTCGAAGGTATTCTTTCATCATGGAAACTTTAAGATTATCACTCTTCCTGCCGGGGAAAATATTTAATGCTTTGGAAGAAGCTAAAGGAAGATGATTTTGATACAGATATTATTGAGGTTTTGCGAGAAAGCAACAAGGAAATCAGAGAGCAGCTCATGGGTTTATCAAGGGATGATTTTTCAGAGGTATTTCTTTTCTTTGATTATGACGCACATCAAACGAACCTGGGAAAAGCAGATGGTGGGAATGTAGTGGGTCTTATGCTTGAAAGTTTTGATAATGAGACTGAAAATGGAAAGCTGTACATCAGCTATCCGATGGTTGAAGCGCTAAGAGATTTTAAACCTGGAGTATGTGGAAATAGGAATGCATGTTTTGTGGCAATTAAGGATTTAGTGAATTATAAGAATACGTCGTCAGGTCGTTCTTACAATCCGCATTTCAAGGAATATGATATTGATATTTGGAAGAATATTATAGATGTATTTGCAATGAGGGTGTCATGTCTGTTTGGATCACCGGACACATTAGAATATGAGCAATATTCTGAAA
>VSNK01000020.1:24845-36901 GCA_009774255.1 Faecalicatena sp. | reverse complement strand
TTATATATATTTCAAGAAGTTATAAAGAGTTATATATGCTTATACAAGGAGAGGCTTATGAATAATCCATTTACATTATCATTTGGAAAAAAACCACTGCAGTATATTTCGCGTATCTCACAGACAAATCAGATCCTGGACAGCTTTGAGGCGGAGATCCCTTCGAATCAGATTTTCATGATTACAGGCGTGAGAGGCTCCGGAAAGACGGTTCTGATGACCAGCATCGCAAAAAAATTGCGGGAGGAAGAGCATTGGATCGTGATGGAGTTAAATCCCTCGCGGGATCTGCTGCAGAGTCTGGCAGCGAAGATTTACGGTATTCCGGAGATGCACGCAGAGTTTTTGAAAGCAAGATTGGATTTTTCCGCTTTTGGACTGGGGGTATCCATTGAAGGCGCGGCGCCTGTTACGGATATAGAACATGCGGTTGAGGTGATGCTGGAGCAGATCAGAAGGGCCGGGAAAAGACTGCTGGTCACGATCGATGAGGTTGTCTGTTCAGATTTTATCAAAATATTTGTTAGCTCTTTTCAGATTTTTTTGAGGCAGGATTATCCGATCTATCTGCTAATGACCGGCCTGTATGAGAATATTTATGATCTGCAGAACAACAGGTCGCTTACATTTTTATACAGGGCGCCGAAGCTGATATTAGAGCCTTTGAACTATACGGCCGTGCGGAAGAACTATATGGATGTATTTGAACTGGATCTGGGCACGGCAGAGAGAATGACGGCGCTCACAAAAGGCTATCCGTTTGCATTTCAGGTATTGGGGTATCTTTATTGGGAAAACCGGGATCAAAAAAGTATTGATGACATTTTGCCGGAGTATGATCAATATCTGGAAGAGTATGTCTATGAGAAAATCTGGTCGGAGCTTTCGGATCTGGATAAAAAGATCGTGACAGAGCTTGCGGAAAATGGCGGATGTAAGGTAAAGGAACTGAGGGACCGCCTGGAAATGAGGTCAGAGCTGTTTTCGGTCTACCGTGAAAGGCTGAAAAGAAAAGGGGTCATAGATACTGCGGAGTATGGGAAGATTGCGCTGGCACTGCCGAGGTTTGATGAATTTGTAAAGATGCAGCAGTTTTTATGAAACGTATGCTATTGAAAAATTTTTCCCATATAATATAAGAGAAGGGATATATATCCTTTTCTTCGCCAAATGATGACGAGTGACGGTTCTGACTCGTCGGTAAAATAAAAATTGACCGAGCGAAGATGATGTGTGACGGTTCTGACACATCGGTAAAATAAAAATTGACCGAGCGAAGAACACGACGAGGTTGACTCCAACTGGTCAATCTCGTTTTTTATTTTGCGAGGTGTTAACAATGGAATATGATTCTAAACTTTCTCTCTTATCATCAAAATTTATTCAGGATTATCCTGCTGATTCATATCCTGAACTATTGTACAAACACGGACGTCCGTATAATTCGTGCATCCTCCCAGCCAATCAGCGTGGTGATTGGCCGGGGAGTTCATGCTACTTATTCCGCAGCTTCCTTCGCCTTCATCTCTTCAATCTCTTTCCTGTGGATCTCCGCCGGATTCTTTCGCAGGCAGATCAACTGGATTACCGCGAAAATAACCGGAATCCCGAAGCGTGTGGCATTGATCGCGAAGAGCGCGCTGGCCGGCTCCTGGCCGATGGCATTCGGGATATAGCCGGACACTGCCAGGATTGCCAGAATGCCGGTATTGGTCACAGTAGTTCCGCATTTTTCCGCGAATCCTTTGACGGAGGCAATCACACCATTGGAGCTCTTGCGGGTCTTCCACTGCATAAAATCAATGGCATCCATCGTCAGTATGGAGATCAGCGCAATCTGCGGGGTCGTCACCAGGTTGACCAGCCCTGATAAGATCAACATCAGCATCACATTGTATTTTCCAAACAGGAACAGAAGGATATACAATACGGAGCTTGTGATCAGGGTAAATATATATACTCTTTGGCCTGTCTTAAAGACCTTGAGCATCAACGGGAACAGGAAGGTGATCGCGACGAATCCTGTTACGGTCAGCATCAGGAAAAACGGCGTGATCAGGCCGGGATTTTCCAGATAATACATCAGGTAATATACCGCTGTCCCGAAGTTCAGCCCATAGCCGATGAAAAATGTAAGCCATACGATCAGCAGCGGCCAGAGCTCTTTTTCTCCCAGCACCTTAAAGATATCTTTTGCATTTGCCTTCTCTTCCGTCTCTACGACATACTTTTCCTCGGAGGTTTTGAACAGCCCCCAGAAGGTCAGGCATGACATGATGCCGAATACAAGCATCATGGGTACATAGCCGTTGTCGATATGGAACATATTTTCAAAAAATGCCTTCATCTGCGGGGTGAAGGATGAAGCGATGGAAAATGCCGCCGTATTCAGGATCGCGCCGAAATGGATCACGTGGTTTCTCTCATTATCGCTTTTCACACAGGCGGGCAGCAGTGCCACATGGGGCATGGTGTACATGGTCCTGGTCATTCCGAAGCCCATATACATGATCAGGAAAAAGACTGCCTTTGCCATGATCGGAAGATCCGGGTTGATCCACATCAAGGTAGAAAAAATTGTCAGGAGCACAGGCGCTGGAATCAGCCATGGACGGTAGCGCCCCCATTTCGTATTGGTCCTGTCGGCGATCACGCCCATCATGGGATCGTTGACCGCATCCCACAGGCTGGAAATAAACATGATCACAGAACAGCTCGCCGCTGGCAGGAGCATTGTATCTGTCATAAAGGGCGAGATAAATGTCGCTGCGACCGCCGCCATGATTGCTGCGGGGCCGTATGCGGATGTTGCGTAAAAAAATGTAAATGCCGGGGTTGCTTCTTTTTTCGTTGTCTTTAAAGGTTCATTTGACATCGATTTTCTCTCCTCTCGTTTTTAGATGTCATTACTATAGCGATTCTGTGATTCGAAATACAGACCGAAAAGTGACATCGGCCAGAAAATAAGTGACAACCCGAAATATACATGGTATGATTAGGATAAATCTTTTTGTAAGGGTTTGAATCTTTTTGGGGAGGATGCGTCATGAAGCCTTATAAGCAGAGCTGCTACAACATCAGTACCATGTATTCCCTCCGCGGCGCGGATAATATTGATTTTAAAATTGAGGATTATCTCAAAGAATTGTATCTGCAGTCGAAGGACGAGGACTGCTCTGTCGGAGCCGCGCCGGGGGACGGTCACAGGGTCGAGGTGGATCATGAGGCAAAAATCAATCGTGAGATTCAAGAGCGCTTTCATATCAATTTCCGGATTGACCATAAGCTGGAGGAATCCTTCATCTCCTCGGGGGATGACCTGTTGATCGCGAGGCATCTGCGCTATCTTCCGGCCTTTCTCCACACCCACAGCTTTTTTGAGATCGTCTGTCTGGCGGAAGGATCCTGCAGCCACTATATCAACGGCCAGCAGCAGCATTTATCCCAGGGGGATATCCTGATCATGGCGCCCGGAACCATGCATGCCATCCATGTCGCTGACGATGACAGCCTGCTGATCAACATTTTGATTCGTTCCAGCACATTTAACTCGGCATTTTTGAATACGCTGACCAACAAAACGATCCTGGGGGATTTTTTTCAAAAAACGCTCTACCATAATAAAGAGCATTCCTATCTCTTATTCCATGCCGGAAATGACGAAAGCCTTTTCCGGATCCTGGAATATCTCTACCTTGAGGAATGCTCCGATAAGCGATATAAAAATGCGGTGAAAAATCAGATTGCAGAGCTGTTCTTTTCCCTTCTGCTGCGCAATCATGAGAAGGATGTCTTTATCCCGAACCCTACCGGGGAAAATGATGAGCCTGATTTTGTGTTCCTTTTGAAATATATGGAGCACAATTACCAGAACACCAGCCTGAAGGAAATGGCGGAATTTTTCCATTACAGCGAACGGCATCTGATCCGCCTGATCCAGGATTATACCGGGATGAGCTTTTCCAAAAATATTCAGCAAATCCGGCTCAATCACGCGGCTGCACTGCTGGAAGAAACCGACCTGCCGGTGAGTGAGATCTCGGCACGGGTCGGGTACTCCAATGTCAGCCATTTCCGAAAGCTTTTCATCGAACGGTTTTCGGTGCTGCCGCAGGATTACAGGAAGGCACGGCGGGAGCGGTAAATTTCGATAACAACGGATTGTAATAAGGTGCGCCTTTAAGTTTGTTCCGAAGATTTCCGATATGATAACAGATTGACTTGCGTATTTCGCCACAGGGAACATCTTTCCAAATTCGCTTGTAAATCTGGTCGTAAGTCAAGACACGGTTAGGGTTATGCACAAAGTAGGACAGCAGTTCAAATTCTATTCTCGTCAATGGAATTTCTTGTTTCCCGCAAAATACTTTTCGCCAGCCGAAGCTGATTTCAAAATTCCCAAAGGTTACGTTTGTAGAGGAAGATTTTATATCCTCAATATGAGAGGCAGACCGTGCCAATGATTTTATATTTTCTATCAGTTCATCGTCTGCTTCTTCAAAAACCATTACTGTTATCTTTGCCAATCGGATTTTACAGGGCGTCCGATTGGGTAAGTTCCGTCCTCCAAAACCGTTCCATCGTTACAGCGGTAGTCGGACGCACAGACGGTTGTTTCAGACGGACCATATGTATTATAGACCTCCGCTTGTCCCACAAGACGGTCTACATATGCTCCACGCAAAACATCCCCGCCGCTGATTAAAAGCCGAAGCGATTTCGGAATTTCGATCTATGTTTGTTCTAACCCTTTTGACAATTCGGGCAATATACGCTGCTCCTGCCACCGATGACAGTGCGGACAAGCGTTTTTCCGCAGTGCGGGCAAGGCTCGTCAGCGTGACCGTACACTTGCAAAAAGGGTGTATTGCGATAGTCTTGTCCTTTGGTTTTCAGATAATCCTCCTGCTCAATACGATTTTTCTTGATAAAGTAAGATAAACATTCGGGAATAATCTCGGCAAGGCGTTGCCATTCTTTTGCCGTTAAGCTGCTTGCAGAACGGGTAGGACAAATTTTTGCCCGATATAGAATTTCATCGGAATAGATATTGCCGATTCCTGCAATTACACTTTGGTCGAGCAAACATTCCTTGATTGTCTTTTTTCGCTTTCCGAATCGGCTTTGCAGATATTCAGAGTTACACTCGGTAGACAGCGGCTCTAATCCCAATTTACTGATTCCGCTATATGTATCTTTTTCATCATTTCGTATCAACCAAAACCGCCCGAAACGGCGTGTATCGGAAAAGCGTAATTCCATTCTGTTGTTTAACTGCATAACAATATGTGTATGCTTTTCCTTTGGATAATCGGGTGGTGTAACAAGCAAACAACCCGTCATTCGCAAATGCAGGATTATTCTGCTTTCGTTTTTCAGATGGATAGTCAAAAACTTTCCTCTGCGTACCATAGAGAATATCGTTTGCCGCGGTTGACAAGTACATTTTCAATCGTAAGCCCATGTATTTGCGGCTCAACTACACTTTTGATTGTTGCTATTTCAGGTAATTCAGGCATTAATTTCACCACCTTTTCGTGCTGATTTTTTAATTTCGCTGTGATAGAAATCCATTCACATAGTTCTTGTACGCCTCCCCATAACTTATACAACCGCTTCTATCAGCACTTTCTCCCCGATCCGCAGCTCCTTTACCCCGATCTCCTTTTTCTTATTGAAGTTAAAACTGAGCATATATCCCCGATCCAGATGATAATATTCCAGATACGCCATTAGCTGCTCTTCTCCCCGCTCATGATACGCATTGCCCCGCCACACCTTGAGTTCGATCACAAATTGTTCTCCGCGGTAATCTACAATAACATCTGTACGTTCCATATTGCGCGTTCTGGATTCCACATAATAATTCCCCGTTCCATTGATGATCGGCCGCAGATACAGCAGAAAATACCGCCTTCCGTCTTCCTCATAGAATCTCCTGTCCTGATCCCCGTACAACTCGTCAAAATGTTCCACGAACCTCTCCAGAACCTTCTTCATATCCAGTTGCCCATTCCGGACAAATTGATTCCTGTCATGCAATGCTGCTTTGTAAATCTCTGTCCCCTGCATCTCTGTGACTGCCAGAAACATATTATAAAGACGCGTCTCAAAAATCCGGTTCGCGACAACTACATTACCATCACAAACCCTGACAAATCCAAACATGATCGCCGTATCTGTTGCTTCATCATCCGGGCTGTAAGTGATATTCTTCCCTTTAAAAAGCAATTCCGACAAGACATTCCTAAGCTTTGGATAATCCTCAAGTTTATTGGACAAGGATTCAAATAACGGATTCTTTTCCGAGACCAGAAGGCTCACCGCTTCCCGCACTCCTGTCTCTGTCCACACTTTGCCCGCAGACTTTCGCTTCTCACTCTTTAAAGAGCCCTCATCCAGGATCCTGCACAGACGCGACACCAGAAACGGATATCCGGATGTGTATTCATAGATAAGTTCTGCTATAGAATAGACATCCATCCCCGTCCGATGGTCCTCTTCATATTCTCTCAGCATTCCGGCGATATCCTCCGCCGTAAAACTCATGTCCACATCGAATTCCGACGCAATATTCCACGGACTGTTCATTCTGTGTTCCGAATCCTTACGGATCTTCTGCTTTATATTCCGAATATCGTATACACCTGCCAGGATCACCGACCAAAAAGTGGGACGTGTTATTCTCTGGTTAAAATACCCCCTCAATTGTGCAAGGAAATCCAAAAACACCTGATTATTAGATGCCGTGTCCACTTCATCGATCATCAGCACGATCGGTTTGGACGTTTCCCGGCACCACTCGCTGAGACAAGCAAATAAACGCGCAAGCTTTACGCCCTTTTGTTCTTCACCTGCAAATATCTTTAACTGGTCTGATATTCCTACAGGAACACCTGTCCGTCCTCCCACTACTGCCAGTACTTCTCTTGCAAATGCAGACACAAAGGAAGCCTCTGACTCAAAATCATCATGGCTCAGCATCTGAAAATCCAGGCTAAGGACAAAATAATCCCCTTCCAGATACCTCGCCAAAGCGTGCAGCATCGTAGTTTTCCCATACTGCCTTGCACGGTTTATCGAAAAATACTCTCCTGCATCTATCAAGAGCCGAACCTCCCTAAGACGGCTGTCAAGATTTACCATATAATGCATCCCGGGCCTGCAGACACCTGTCACATTGAATCTCTTCTTCACGTCCCCCACCTGCCTGTCTGATTTCTTAATTTATACGACTGCTTCTATCAACACTTTCTCCCCGATCCGAAGTTCCTTTACCCCGGTCTCTTTTTTCTTATTGAAAATAAAACTAAGCATATATCCCCGGTCCAGATGATAATATTCCAGATACGCCGCCAACTGCTCTTCTCCCCGCTCATGATACGCATTGCCCCTCCACACCTTGAGTTCAACCACAAATTGTTCTCCGCAGTAATCTACGATAACATCTGTACGTTCCATATTGCGCGTCCTGGATTCCACATAATAATTCCCCGCTCCATTGATAATCGGCCTTAAATACAACAAGAAATATCTGCGCCCGTCTTCTTCTATAAACGTCTGCTGACGGTCCCCATATATCTCATCAAAATGCATTACAAATTTCTCCAATACCAATCGCATATTTAGATATCCGCCACAGATAAACTGATTTTTATCCCGCAGGGCTTCATTATAAATACGTTCCTTCTGCATATCCGGTGATGCCAAAAATAAGTTATACAACAATATCTCAAAGATTCTATTCGCTATCACTATATTATGGTCAGCCTTCTTAACAAAACCAAACATCAATGCCGTCTCAATGGACCGCATACCTACGACGTAAGGAATCTCCTTTCCCCCAAGCAGAAGATCCCCAAGCATCCTTCTAAGCTCCGGGTAATCTTCCAGTTTATTGATCAACGATTCGAACAATGTATTAGGCTCCGACAGCATGGTCCTCACCGCGGCCAGTACGCCTTCCCGGGTCCATGCATTTTCCGTATGGCGGCCAGGCACCGCACCGCCGCCAGGAAGAAAGGCATTCTCATCGATCAGCTTACAGAGATAAGAAACCAGAAATGGATATCCTGACGTATAATCATAGATCATCCCGGCAATCTCCCTTACATCCATCCCGGTCCTGTGATCTGCTTCATAGTGCTTTAGCATCCCGGCTATGTCAGCAGCCGAAAAACTCATATCCATCTGAAAATCTACTGCTATATTCCAGGGACTGTTAAACTTATACTCCTCATCTGACCGAATCTTGCGTTTTATATTCTTAATATCATAGACACTGGCAAGGATCACGGAATGGAATGTCGCCCTGGCTTCCCGGTCTATATAGTATCCTCTAAGCTGCGCGAGAAAATCGAGAAAAACCTGATTATTACTCGCGCTGTCCACTTCATCAATGAGGAGCACAATCGGTTTTTTAGCCTGACTGCAGATTCCGCTCAGATATTCGAAGAGTTCAAACAATTCCAGTTCCGCTCTATTCTCCTGTAAGGCCTGTTTCAAAGTACACATTGCCTGCATAGCCGCTCTATCTTCCTGTATACTCTCCATCGCCCGTACAAACAGACTTGCAAATGTCAGCGAGAATATATTCTCATTTCTGAATTTTGAGGCGCCCAATATCTGAAAATCCAGGCTGATCACCACATAATCCTTCTCAAGAAAATCGGCCAGTGCCTTCAAAGTTGTTGTCTTCCCATACTGCCGGGCACGATTGATCGTAAAATAATCTCCCTGATCTACCATTTTCTTTATCTCGATCATCCTGCCTTCCATATCTACCATATAATGCATCCCGGGCCTGCAGACACCTGTCACATTGAATCTCTTCTTCACGTCTCTCACCTGCCTGTCTGATTTCTTAATATTGATTGTATCTGCTCAGTACCCTCGCAGATACGCCGCAATCCCATGAAAATGTCTGCGCTCCGCTTCGGTCCGTGCTGGCGCGCAGTATAACATCCACTTATTACATTGTACGGAACCAGCAATAAATTATCAAGCCTCTTTCTGAAAATAGGAATATTTTTATCTCACATTGAAATATCGCCTGACGGCGAGGGGCTGGATGCCGCTCCATCATGATGGGGCGTGATCACACAACTGTGTTCTCCGGTATGTTCCGAAAAGGAGCCCTGTACACAGTTAATGAGTCCCTGCCGATAAGCGCGTGCCGCAAAATCGCAGATATTTTTTCGTGCGGTTTTTTCTGCACTCGTATGTACTCAGATCATGGAAAATGCATATGTTTTACACCTGCCGGAAAGAAAATTATCTAAATTATATTTATGTTTTTCTACAACTCCTAATGGTATGTAACGATTGTAATAGTATTTTTTCTGTGCTATGATATGGGCAGGTGTTCCGGATATATATGCCGGATGTTTTTTGCGGCGGGATAAAATTGAAAGGAGTGCGCGGTTCTTATGGAAACATTTGGATTGTTGAGAGCCGAAGGGAAATGGATCGTAAAATCTAAGGAGTTGTAGAAAAATAAGTGATACAGATTGCGCAGGATATTTCTTCGGATGTGCAGGTCAAAAAACGCAGTTCTACACTCCGTTTCGGTCCTTGCTAAACAAGCGCCACTGGCGCTTAGCAACGTAGTGGGCCTTGCCCTAAGGGGGACCATGCGTAGCATGGTGGATTCCTTACGGCTACGCCGAGGCTTTTTGACCTGTGCAGCCGGAGAAATAGACAAGCCAAGATGTGTCAGTTATTTTTCTACAACTCCTAACGCTGAATCAGGAATTGGATACACAGACATAAAGCTCACGATTCCAGCAAAAAATACCGGATGTGTCATTGAGGTAAAATATGCTGAAAATGGTTTATTTGATTCGGCATGTAAAGAAGCGATGAAGCAGATTGATGATAATGGATACGCGGCAGCATGGAAGCGGGAAGGGATGGGTACAGTCCATAAATATGGGATTGCATGTTATAAAAAAAGCTGTAAGGTGACATATTGTCCAGGTTAGGAACTACATGGAAATCATTTATGCTGCTTTGCGGCTGCAGTTGGCGCAATACTCACGGCAGATTTCATCGGCCATGAGTATAAAAAAGAATACGAGAGGCGAATCTGAATTTTGGAGAATATACTGGAAATAAAAGAAGAACTGATTGAACTGGACCCTGCGGAGAAATATCTGAAAAAAATGTATGAGCTGGGAAACACAAAAGACCTGTCAGGGCAAAAGTACTGTGAAGAGAGGCTTCTGGCAAGGGAGGAACTTCTTCAGAATATGGATTCTTCCTATTTTGTAAGGCGCGGAATGGATTTGGAGCACATTGAGGAGTTAGCCATCAGCAGCAGAGAGGACAGGCCCGAAGACGAGGGAAGAATCGACCATTATTCCAATGAGCAGTATATACTTGGTGAAACTTACAATATCTATATACTGAGGCATATGAGATACGTGCCGGGCAGCTTTCATGACCATGATTTTATCGAAATTGCCTATCTTATGAAGGGAGCGTGTACCCACAGGTTTTTGACGGATGGAAATAAAACGAAATCCCATATGAGGGAGGGGAGCATCCTGATCATTCCGCCGGGGCTGGTGCATAAGATCGAGATTTATGACGATAGCGTAATGGTGAATATCATGGTGCGCATGGCGACCTTCCATAAAGTATTTCTGAACAATTTTCCGGAGGGGAATCCGATTTTCAGGTTTTTTACAGATGTCCTGTACTCGCCGAAAAATATGAATTACATCCTGATCCATACGGACGGGGATGAGAGCCTGGATGACGGGATTCTTCATATGCTGACGGAATCAGAGCGCGAAGAGGCATTTTCGGACCAGGCATGCGATCTGTACCTGAAACTCTGGTTTCTTGCGATTTTACGTCATCAGAGGGAGCTGGAAGGAGTCGCATTTCAGGATAAGGCCGGAGTGAATACAACGGTGTTTTCGATTCTCATTTACATTGAGACACATTTTGAAACCGCTTCGCTGAGCCGTATCGTGGAGGAATATCATTTTACGGCGGCATATTTGAACCGTATTTTTAAGTCGGACACAGGCATGACGATTCAGAAATATATTACCAATGTGAAGCTTGAGAAGGCCTATGAGATGATCACCGGGACGGATATGAGCATAAGCGAAGTCAGCGAAAAAACCGGTTATCAGGACGATTCGTTCTTTATAAAGCAATTCAGAAAAAAGTACGGAAAGACCCCGCTGCAGCTTCGGAAGGAAGGGAAGATATAAGTATCAAAAAGTTGTATTTTTTACATCAAATCATCTGTTGAAAACTGTTGTGGAATCTCCTAACATAAACACATCATTTAGAGCATTTTCACAAATCCGGGTACAAAGAGTTACCGAGAATGCACATTTATGTCAGGAGGTTTTTTATGCGTATCATATCATGTAAAACAAATCACATCGTGAATCCTCTCGGATTTCAGATGGACAGCATCAGGCTGTCTTACAATATTGTGGAGGCGGCAGGAAAAGAGCAGAAATGCGCGCGCATCAAAGTTGCGCTGGACGAAGCCATGAAGGAGACGGTTTATGATTCGGGGGAACGTGAGGATATTCATTTTATCGGTGAGGATATTCCTCTGAAACTAAAGCCCCGCACCAGATATTTCTGGACTGTCCGGGCCGAGACGGAGAAAGGGGAGACGGCGGAGTCGGACGTGAACTGGTTTGAGACGGCAAAGCAGGATGAAACATGGCACGGAAAATGGATCGCGTGTGACAGAAAGAATCGCCATCCGGTATTTTACCGGGATTTATCGGAGGCTTCCGCAAGCTTAAAGGACGGGGGAAAGTCCATCCGGTCGGCCAGGCTGTATATCTGCGGACTGGGGCTTTATGAGGCGTTCCTGAACGGAGAAAAGATTGGGGACGAGCTGCTTGCGCCGGGCTGTAATAATTATGATCAATGGCTGCAATACCAGACCTACGACATTACTTCCGCGCTCAAAAAAGGGGCGCTCCTGGAGGTCATGACGGGCGACGGCTGGTATCTCGGCAGGTTCGGTTTTTATTCGGGTCTTGTAAAGGAGGATAAGGAATCCCTCTATAAGC
>VSNK01000020.1:0-24835 GCA_009774255.1 Faecalicatena sp. | reverse complement strand
CTATAAGCTGATCGCGGAGATCCATGTGGCCTATGATGACGGAACGGAGGAAGTCATCGGTACGGATGAAAGCTGGCAGGTGAAACGAAGCAACATCACGTTCAGCAATATTTATGACGGGGAATATGTGGACGACACTTTACCGGAAACAGAAACCGAACCGGTAAGTCTCATCGAAGCCCCTGCGCCTCTTACCGCCAGATACAGCCTGCCGGTGACGGCTCATGAGGAATTTCAGGGCAGACGGATTGAGAGTTCCGAGGATGAGCTTCTGGTGGATTTCGGACAGAATATGTCGGGAGTCTTTTCTCTGAGGGTAAAGGAACCGGAGGGGACGAAGATACATCTGCAGTTTGGCGAGGTGCTCCAGGAAGGGCATTTTTACAGAGATAATCTGCGCACCGCGCTGGCGGAATATGTCTATATCAGTGACGGAAAGGAACATGTGCTAAAGCCCCATTTTACATTTTACGGATTCCGGTATGTGAAGATCAGCGGAATATCCGATTTTCAGGAATCGGATCTCAGGGTAAACGCCATTTATTCCGATGTGGAGGACGCCGGGGAGATGACGACCTCCAATGGGAAAGTCAATCGTCTGATTGAAAATATCAGATGGGGCGAACGATCCAATTTTGTGGACGTCCCGACAGACTGCCCGCAGCGTGACGAGAGAATGGGGTGGACGGGAGACGCCCAGGTATTCTCCAACACGGCAATGTTTTTGAGCGATTCCTATACATTTTACCGGAAATATCTGCACGATATGGCAACGGAACAGCGGGAGCATGAGGGGATGGTTCCCGACGTGGTGCCCTCCTTCGGCGTAAAATCATTTTCCGGGGTGTGGGGAGACGCATGCTGTATTATCCCGTGGAATCTGTACATGGCCTACGGCGATCTTGGGATTCTGGAAGAACAGTACGAAAGTATGAAGTCATGGGTGGACTTCATCAGAAAAGTGGACGGGGAAGACCATAACTGGCGCAGGCAGTTCCATTATGGGGACTGGGTGGCGCTGGACAGCCGTGTCATGGAAAAGGACACCGTAACCGGCGGGACGGACGAGGCATATATCAGCGATATCTATTATTACAACAGCGTGGATATTACGGCCAGAACGGCAAGGCTTCTGGGCTATGAGGAAGATGCGGCGGAGCTGGAAGGGCTGGCTGCGAAAATACTTGCCTTTCTGAGAAAAGATTATTTCTCCGGAACGGGACGGTGCTGCTGTGATACGCAGACCGCGCAGGTGCTGGCGCTTGAATTTGATATTGCCGTAAACCGTAAAATGACTGCGGATATGCTGCGCACTGCCCTGATCCGCTCAAAGGGCAAGCTTCAGACCGGTTTTACCGGGACGCCGTTTTTATGCAAAGCGCTTTGCGATAATGGGTTGGAGTCCATGGCCTATGACCTTCTTTTGAACGAGGAATGTCCGGGGTGGCTCTACGAGGTAAATCATGGCGCTACCACGGTATGGGAGAGATGGAACAGCGTGGAGGAAGACGGAAATCTGTCGTCCACAGGAATGAATTCCCTGAACCACTATGCGTATGGCTCTGTTCTTGACTGGATGGTGAAATATGCGGGCGGACTTCGTCCGGCCTGCCCCGGATATACAAAAGCGTGGATCGCGCCGGTTCCGGATATGAGGCTTGGCGGCGCGTCTGTGTCCTATCAGTCGATTGCGGGAAAATATGTGTCTGGCTGGCAGATTGCCAAAGGCAGCAACGGCAGGAAAATCTCTGTGCATTTTGAGATTCCCTTCGGGTGCGAGGCGGAGATTGTTTTGCCGAAGGCGACAGAAGAAGCGTTGGAAAACTTAAAGGCAATGGACGGGATTTATGAGGAAAACGAAAGCGGAAAGATCGTCGCAAAAGCGGGAAATTATGAAATAACCTATACCGCGGCGGAGCCGTTTACCAGAATTTACACGGTGGACGATGAGATCCGCGAGCTTCAAATCAGGCCTGATGTGGCGGAAGTGATCGGACAAAGCATTCCCGATTTTATCCATATAGATTACGCTTATCAGTACCGTTCGCTGAGGGACGTGGTACTTCACCGCACGGGGGATCTGTACCGGGACCGTCAGATTGACGCGGCGGAAATATACAGCCTGGAGCAGGTTGAGGAAATCAACGAAAAGCTGAGGGGGATGTTTGATGATGACATAGACAAGAACCGGATGTGAGCCGTCATTGAGATCCTCGCCTGCAAAGCAGAGTTAGACCCCGGATGGGGTCTAACTCTGCTTCACTGTTCACGACGGCCGCACCTTCACATAGTCCACTTCACTCCACCACGACTCTTACCCGGTCGATATTGCGTACCTGGGTGAACGGCGCGGTTTTGTCTCCGTGGCGCTCTGACTTCACGCGGACCACCGCAAAATAGGTTCCGCTCTTTTCATAGGCATGGACGGCTTTTGCTGTCCCTCTCTGCCCGTTATCGCGAAGCTCCCATTCCCCTTTCTCCGGGAAATCCTGCTCGCCTTCAAAGCTCCACGCTACGAAGGTCAGCGCCCCGGCTCCGTCCGGGACCTCCGCCTCCACGGTAAATTCCACATTTTCCCCGACCTTTACATGGGCACATTTGCTGCCGTTGGCGGTCAGGACCGGCACTGCCTGCACACCGCCCCGCTTTGTGGCGCGCTCCGGAACGATCACGTGCCCGCCGTCTACGGTATAATTGCTGGACGGAAGGGGTTCGATCCCTTTTTCCACCCACGCCGCCAGATCGATCAGCGACTGCTTCAATGCCGCGATATAAGTCGTGGCATGCAGTTCATCCACAGAATCGGTGATGTCGTCATGAAGCACATTGTCACAGTAATACAGACGGCAATAATTTTCCACGTCCCCTTCATGGACGGACGCCACTTTCCTGCGATACCAATCCGCCTGCCATGGATACGCCTGTTCATCTAAAAGGGCTGCCACGATGATGATCTTGCCGTTGATCAGGCCGTTCTGCTTACATCCCGGCCCGTTTCCGCAGAATACGGGCCCTACCAGCGTCTTCTGCTGCGGATACAGCGGATTTCCCTCCGCGTCGCGGAACTGATCCCATGCTTTATAATCCAGGGTCGGAACCTGATGCCTGTGGTAGGTCTGGATCGCGATATAATCGGAATTATCCAGATGCACCTCATCTCCCACTTCGATCAGTTTTAATGTCTCCGAGACATTGTCCATTCCAAACCCTTCGGTCAGATAAATCCTGTTCTCTACGATTTTTCCGACCTGCACATTTTTTCCTGCTGCCTTTCCGCTCTTTACCGAAAGGACAAGGCCTTTCAGATACAGGTCATGGCCTTCTGCCGACTGGGGCGTCTGTTCCAGTTCCAGCCACGGTTCCGTATCCGTACCGGCGCTGCTGATCATTTTTTTCCATGCATCGTTGACGCCGTTTCTTGTGTCAATATTCTCTTCCTTTCCTGACAGAAGATCCGCCTTTTTCCCCGGCACATACTGAAGCTTTACTTTCGTATCCATACAGATCCGGTCCCTGACCGCGCTGCTTAACGGGTCTGCCCCCAGATATCCAGGCACCTTCCAGTAGTCTTCAAAGTAAGACGGATCCATCCCCTTCACGCCCGGCGCAAGAACCGGAAGCGCGCCGTCGTTGAGATCCACGCTGGCAAACCAGCTTTTTAGCGGATATCCGAATAAGGTCACTTCACGGAATGCCGCCGCCTCTTCTTCGTTCAGGCAGGCATACGGATCTCCGCTGCCGCCCGCGTCCACCGCGTCTATGATCTGATCGATCTTATTTCTCAGGATCCGCTCCGCATAAGCCCGGGTGGTCTGGCAGTTGGGGATGGCATAGGGCGAGCCGATCACATAAGGCGCTGCCCCGTCAAACGCATTGGTATTTTCAATGCAGGCGATGGTCCGGTATCCGCCGCCGCTTCCGCCGTAGACATAGCCATAGGGGCGGTGTTCATAACCATAGACTTCCTGCGCCTTGACTCTCGAAAATTCCGCGGATGCGGCGCTGGAGCGATAAGACATGGTCCTGTCTTCACTGTTGGTAAAGACTGCCCCCGAACCCATATTGGATTCCACATAATAAGCGCCGTGGGTGAGGCAGAACGCAATCTTATCATCAATTCCGGTCACCGGCAGCGAAGCAAGCTCCTCCTCCGGCCCCGGGAACGGGGACAGATACTGGTAGAATCTGCCCTCATAACGGTCCCTCTCCGGGAAACAGAATGAAAATCTTACCGGAGTCCCTTCAAAACCGCCGTGCATATACCGGAACGGAATTTCTGTTCCGTCATCCAGTTTCCGCATACGCATCTCATCAATGTCAACATATCCCCTGCTGAACTGTTCATCTTTTTTCGCGTCATAAATTTCTTCCATCATATCTATCCTATTCCTCTCCTGTCCGTATTTGGGAGCCGGAGCAAAATCACCTGTATAGAAATGGCATAAATCACTTTCCTCCGGTTCCCTGATTTCTGTCGGTTCCTGATTTCTGTCGGTTTCCTGATTTCTGTCGGTTCCCTGTTTTCTGCCGGTTCCCTGTTTTCTATTGGTTCCTTATTTCCCATCTGCTGTCTTAGCCGCCCTGTTCGCCTCATTTTCCGCCCGGATCTTATCCAGGTCTTTATTCAGTGTATAGCCTTTCAGGGAAATGCCGACTACCACATACAGGACTGCCGGTACGAGTGTGAACAGCATGCGGATCATGGTCATCGCGGATGACGGCATGGTCGCCGCGTCCCCTGTATAACCTGACATGGAAAGCAGCACGCCAAGGGCTCCCGCTCCAAGCGCCGAACCGATCTTCGCCCCAAGGCCTACCAGCGAAGACATGGTTCCTTCCATTCTGTGGTTGCCTTTCCACTCGTTATAATCCGCGCATTCAATAATAACCAGCGCGCTCAGCATACTTGCCGGAATGGTTCCCGCTCCCCACATAATCGCGGCAATTGCGAGAAGGGCTACATTTCCTCCTGCCACAAAGTTCAGGAGATACCCTGCCGTTGATACGAAAAATCCGGCCATCATCAGCTTTACCGTGGAGAATTTCGCAATCAGCTTCGGGAAAAACAGTGCCAGCGGCAGCGCCACGATCTGCGCGATCGCTGAAATTCCCATCAGCGCTACATTTCCTACGATATATGTATAGTAATAGGTCTGGACGCCCATGTTGGTAACAAAGTTAAACACAAATGTCATCAAAGCAATGATCAGGATAAACCTGTTGGTCTTGATCAGCTTGAATACGTCCGTAATCTTCAGCGGTTCCGAATTGGGTGTCTCCGCGTCAATGTCATACTTCTCCGGAATGAAGATCATACGCAGGCATCCGATCGCCGCGAGAGGTACCGCGAACATCAGGACCAGCCTGCTCCATCCTGACGCGGAGGTGGCGATACTTGCCATCAGCGCCGGGAATGCCATATTGAAGATAACCGCGGCGAGCATCGTGATGATGCTTCCATAGGATGTCAGCCTTACGATCTGCTCACTCTGAAACGCGCGGACGATATACGGCGTCTGGTTTGCGTTCAGGAACGTATAGCAGATGGAATTTGCCAGCGCGTACGTTACAAAAATCCAGACCAGCTTTGCCGTCATGCTCATTTTCTCCGGCGTGGAGAACAGCATCCATGTAGCGATCCAGATCGCGATGATAAACAATTCATAGGGACGGGCTTTGCCCCACTTCGTCTTTGTCCTGTCTACAATGAATCCAGCGACCATATCGGTCACGCCGTCCAGGAGCTTACTCACGACCAGAATGATGCTGACATAGGCTGCCGGTACCTGCAGGGTATCCGTACAGTAGATCATCAGGTAAGCCAGCAAAAGCGTCACGATCGATGTTGACACCGCGCGGCTGTTCCAGAGAAACAGCTTCCCCAATCCCAGCTTTCCTTCCTTGTTCCCGGTTTCTTTCGTTTCCTTTGCCATGTTTCTTTCCTTCCTTTCTCTCACTGATTCTTTTTTAAGATAGTATGAGTATAACAACAGTTTCCTGAAAGGAGGGTTCCTGTTTTGGCGAATTTATATCCGGTTTCGTCTTTTTGTATTTTATGCCTAAAATTTGTATAAAAACGCTAATTTATACTGCATGTCGAATCGGTTTGCCTGGCGGTCTTGAGTATAAAAGCATTCAGGAAATTCTTGATAAACCTGGTGATACATTCTATAATATAAGTAGAAATATACCGGTCAGGAGGAAATGCCATGGGAATTTTTCTGAATCCTGGGAATGAAGGTTTTCTAAGCGCCTTAAATTCACAAATTTATATCGACAAGACTCAAATGCTGGAATATACCAATTCCGTGCTTGATTCTGAGCAGAGATATATCTGTGTCAGCCGCCCGAGACGCTTTGGTAAATCCATTACGGCGGAAATGCTGTCCGCGTATTACGACAAAAGCTGCGATTCGTCAAAGCTTTTTCAGGGCAATAAGATTGCGTCGAATCCGCATTTTCGAGATCATTTAAATAAATACGATGTGATTCATATCGATATCAATACATTCAGGAAGCCCGACGGAAGCTCGGCAAATATGGTGGAAAATATACAGCAGTCCGTAATGGAAGAGTTAAGGGAATGTTATCCGGGATGTATCACGCGTCATACCGGCTTGCCGTCTGCGCTGGCAAATATACACAAACGGAACGGAATCAAATTTGTGGTCATTATTGACGAATGGGATGCCGTATTCCGCGAAAGCAAAGAAGACAAAGAAGCCCAGGACGAATATATTGATCTTCTGAGGGGTCTTTTCAAGGATGCCCCCTCATAAAGATTTATTAAGCTTGCATATATAACCGGGATCCTCCCCATAAAAAAATATGGTACGGAATCCGCGCTGAATAATTTTGACGAATTTACCATGCTGCAGCCGGATGTATTAGCAGAGTATGTCGGATTTACTGAATCAGAGGTTTACAGGCTGTATCAGACTTATGATATGGATTTTGAATTGGCAAGAGAATGGTATGACGGCTACACCCTGGAAAATGGTCTGCATATTTATAACCCCAAATCTGTGGTTGACTCTGTCCGCAGAAAACGGATCGGAAATTACTGGACCGGCACGGAAACTTATGAATCTCTGAAATACTATATCTGTATGGATTTTGACGGCCTCAAAGGAGCTGTCACCCAAATGCTGGCCGGAATGTCCTGCAGAATAAATCCTGCAAAATTTCAAAATGATATCACGTCTTTTAAAAGCCGTGATGACATTCTGACACTATTGGTCCATCTGAGGTATCTGACATATGACGCCTCATCTCAAACCGTACACATACCAAACGAGGAAGTGAAAAATGAATTCTTTAACGCGGCCGAGGGCACGGACTGGAAGCCTGTGACCGATGCGGTTCATGCATCGGACAAGCTGCTCAAAGCAGTATGGCAGGGTGATGAACAGGCTGTAAACCAGCCATGGTCGTGGAGCTGAAAGATAAATCCGCCTGCGGAGCCGTCAAACAGATAAAAGAGAAAAAATATATACATGCTTTGGAACACTATGGAGGAAAGATACTGATCGTTGGTATTAATTACAGTAAGGAGTTGTATGGAAATAACCTGCGCAATCCGCACAGGTTATTTTCCTGCACTTCCTTATCAGGTGGTCTCCGCATAAAACCTGCGTTCCCTGCCTTCGATCCAAAGATCGCCGATGATCAAAAACGCATCTTCAAGCCGGATATCTTCCGAGGAAGCTCCGATCAGGACTCGGATCTCCCCCTTCTCGATCTTCCAGCGCATATCTTCATCGAGAAACGCCGTCTGGCTGGGGCTGACCGTGAACACCACTTTTTTCTTTTCTCCCGGCGCGAGGCCCACCCTTGCAAATCCCTGCAGTTCCTTTACCGGGCGTGTCATGGAGGCTTTCTCGTCCCTCAGATATAACTGCACGACCTCCGTACCGAATACCGCGCCGGTATTTTGTATAGTCACGGAAATCTTCAGGTCTTCCGCCGGATTCACCTCTTTTTTCTCCAAAACCAGATCCTCATATAAAAATGTAGTATAGCTCAGCCCGTGCCCGAAGAAATAGCGGGGCGTATGGGGCATATCTACATAATCCTGGAACCCGATGCTCGCGCCCTGATGCCACGCGGAGCCGTTGGGATGATTATAGTAGATCGGAATCTGCCCTGCGGACCGTGCCACACTAAGGGGCAGCTTCCCGGACGGATTGTATTTTCCTGTCAGCACATTGGCCACGGCCTCCGCGCCGAATACCGCCGGAGTCCATGCCTCGACGATTGCATCCAGAAGCTCGTCCGCCGTGTCGCTGGAAATCGGCCTTCCGTCAAAATGCACCCCGATCAATGGTTTTCCGTATTTTTTTGCCTCCCGTATAAACGCGTCCTGACAGGGCGGAAGGCTGATCTCTGTTCCGTCCACCCCTTCGCCCATGGTCGCCACGGAACCGGAACCGTTTTTTCCGCCAAGAGTCAGGATGACCGCGTCAGCCTCCGAAACGGCTGCAAGCGCCTCCTCAAATCCGGATGTATCTGCCCCTGCCTTCGGATACCCTGCCGCATAGAGGATCCTTGTCCCCGGCAGTTCTGTTTCCAATACCTCCGCCAGATTCCTGCACTGCGGATGTAATTTTTTCAGCACATTGTGAAATTCTTCCGTCTCGTCCGCCTGCACATTCGTCCCCGGAACACGCTCCATCCGGATGCCTGCGGTATCTCCGCCCGCTCCGACCCCTGCCATGGAATTTGCTGCCGCATGGACGGCTTCTACCATAGACAGATGGGTATATCCGCCGAAATAATAGCGCGCGTTTCCTGCATGAGGCCCGATCACCGCGATCGTCTTTTCCTCACCGGTCAGCGGCAGCGCCCCGTTATTTTTCAAAAGAACCAGGGATTCCTGCGCCGCCTGCCTTGACACCGCATCATCCCCGTCATGATGCACGGCTTTCTCCAATTCCTCCCCTGTCAGGGCGTAGGGATTCTCAAAGAGCCCCATGCGGAATTTTGCCTCCAGAATCCGCAGGACCGCCCTGTCAAGCACCGCCGTATCTGCCAGCCCTTTGGCAAAATATCCCTTCATCTCCTCACCGTAACAGGAGGGCATGGGAAGCTCTACATCCATCCCGGCCTTCATGCAGCGCAGCCCGGCTTCCCCTTTGGATTCGCCCACATGCTGCACCTGATATACATTTTCCACTGCGCTGTAATCTGAAACGACCACACCGTCAAATCCCATTTGCGCGCGGAGCAAATCTGTCAGGTACTGCTTTGACGCATGGATGGGCAGGCCGCCGATGGAACAGTAGCAGGGCATCACTCCCCGGAGGTTCGCGTCCCGGATGGCCGCCTGGAACGGCTTTCCGTAGACTTCGGATAACAGACGGTCCCCCGCGTCTACATTTGCCCCATGGATTCCCCCCTGGGAATTGTGGAAGCCCAGAAAATGTTTTGCCACAGATTCCGGACGCCGCCCCGCCGTCTCCGTATTTTGGATCCCTTTTGTAAACGCAGTTCCCAGAGCCGCCGCCAGCGTGGGGTCTTCCCCGTAAGGCTCCGACTGCCGCCCCATCCTGGAATCTCTGGAAATATCCAGCACCGGGGCCAGAACCTGGGTGATACCAAATGCGGCTTCCTGTCTGGATACGATCTCCCCGATCCGCTGCTCCAATTCCGGGTCAAAGGCGGAGCCGCGGTTCACCCCAGAGGGAAATGACGTCATATCCTGGATAAACGCCCCGCACAGGCCTTCCATATGAAAGACCGCCGGGATATGGTGCTCGCTGCTTTCCATCACAAGCTCCTGCAGCTCCCTCTGCCACCGCGCCGCTTCCTCCGCAGACTCACAGTTCCGAAATTCCAGAGTGCTCACCTGGCCGATCCCATGCTTTAATAATTGCTTCATCTGTTCTTCTCGTCCCGGAACGGCAAGTATCCCTGCCGCCTGCGCCATCTTCTCTTCCAGGCTCATTCGTTTCAGCAGGTCTGCCGCCCGCTCCTTCGCCGATAAATTTTTGTCCAAATACTTTTCCATTATAATCTCCTTCTTTCTACTGTGAAGCTCTGAAAATCCACAGCCCCTTCTCCGCGAAATGTAAAATAGAGAGCCGATTTCCCGTTTACGGCACGCACATTTCCTTCAAAACGTCTCCACTTCCCCTGTTCCGCTTTGATGTCGATCTGCCCGACCGGTTCTCCTCCCGGAGACGTACGCACTTCCAGAAAACCTGTTCCGTTTCCTCTTACCGTCACCGCAATTTTCTCCAACTGACGGAAGTCAAAATATTTATATCCTGCAACTGAGCCATCCTGCATATTTTTGATGTATTGATATGGCTCCTCCCTGTCCCGGCGCTCCGTATCAGCATCCGGTTCCACGTCCGGCACATCCTGCGTCAGATAGGGATAATCCATTTTCATGGACATCGGATGTGAAAAAACCGCTCCGTTTTTTCCGGTCAGATGACAGCAGATTCCGGCAGGATATGTCCCGTGTCCGCACAGCGGCCCCTGATTGAGGCCGCAGGAGGTCACCTCTGCCTGGGCAATTCTTCCCTCGCTGTCAAATTCAATTTTTTCCGCACATGCCTGACGGCTGAAATTGGTACGGTTCGTCTGCCGGTGATAAAAGACATACCACTCTTCTCCCACTTTCTCGATTCCCCCATGGGTATTGCCAAGGCAGTTGACCGCCTCCTGTTCTGTCCGCCCGTCCAGAAATACATCTCCGATATCAACCAGCGTCCCTCCATATTGATATCCTCCGTCCGGCCTTACACTGACTGCATAACACAGTTCATGGCTCTGCACGGAGGAGTATACAAAATAATAGCGGCCATGGATTTTCCGTATGGAACTTGCCTCAAAAAACTCATGGCCCTCAAAGCCGCTTCTGTCCGAATCCCTGAGATCCGGCATCAGTTTTTTGGGTTCTTCCTTCAGCGTGAGCATATCGGATTCCAGCTTCATCACCTGGGAACCTTTTCTCGGCGTGTCCGGGTCTTTCTCGATCCACTCCCGGGAAATCGGCGCATTACCGGAATATAAATACACGGTGCCGTCATCATCTACAAAGACGCCCGGGTCAAACTGGATCAGATCACCCGTTCTCGCCCCCAGCGGCTTTCCGTCCGCATGGCGGACCAGTCCCAGATACTCATAGGAGCCCGCCGGTGTGTCGCACACCGCCACCCCGATCTCGGGCAGAAAATCAAGGCAGTAATATAAATAATATCTCCCGTTCGGCCCTTTTGCCACGTCCGGCGCCCACATCGCATGGATTCCTCTCGGATTCAGGTCCTCCGGGCCATGAATTTCAATTCCTTCCGCTGGTTCTGGCTCCGGGGCGTCCGCCGGAATCTTCTGGTTTCTTGGATCCTGTTCCTTCCGGTAGATCACTCCTTCATACCGCCAGTCTGCCGGATCCGTCACATCGGCCGAATAGCAGACATAATCATTCAGGCAGAAATGCCCGCCTCCAAATCGGTCGTGGCTTCCGTAAATATAAATCCGCTCTCCAAATACATGGGGTTCCCCGTCAGGGATGTACTCATATGACGGAAGATAAGGGTTCCACGCCTGCCGCGCCGGAGCCTTCTCTTTTGTGCAGCCAGCCTGGTTGAGTTCCCTTTCCTGTTCTTCCGGCCTGTCTCCGATAGACCGACATTTTCTCGCCATCACGGCAGTCCCCTCTTTTCCCGGCAAATCAATGCACACTTCTCCATTTACATGTTTCAATACGGTTTCCCGTGTCATTTCCCATACATTGATCACCTCCACATCATAGAAGGCACACTCCGGCAGCTTCAATGTTCCCCGGCAGGTGCAGCGTCTTTCATAATATTTCATAAACACTTCATCCCCGCAGTTTGCTTCCAGCTCCCGGTTCGCGTTCAGGATCCCCTCCGCTTCTTCCCATGACGCCTTCAGAAGCAGCCTCACAAAAGCATCCTGTTTCATTTCCTCTGTTACATGATTCCGAATCTCCTCAAATTCTTCTCTTGTATAATCCTTTCCCCCATACGTCAGCGGTCCAGGCAGGGATTCCATGATTTCCCGTAAAAACGCGATCCGGGCAGGGCTCTCCCCAATCAGATTTCCTCCCTTGCTCCACCAGAGCACTTCCTCCGGATTCCAGAAGGTCTCCCCATGAGTACAGTATCCGCCCTGCATACACACGATCCAGAAACGATTCACCAGCTCAAATCCGGAGATATTCCCCCATCCCATGGGAACATTGCCTTCATAGCAGCATTCATCGACCATGAGAGGTTTCTGATATTTTTTTATATCCGCACTGCGATGCATTAAGTCAGATGTCTGCAGGCAGATATGGGTCGTATATGAATTTGTAAAATCCCATGGCCGGACAATCTGGTGGTTGCTCAGCAGATGCCCGTAAGGATCATTTTCATGCAGGAACCGTGCGAAAGCTTCCCAATCTTCCTTTTCATATTCCAGCAGATCATATTCATTTGCCAGACTCCACCAGATGTTGGGAAACGCGCTCAGCCGCCGGGCCGCATAATCCAGATAGGTAATCGCTTCTTTTCGGGATAATGTGGAAAATCCCCAGCAATCATAGGGATGAAACAAGATCAGGTCACACTGGATTCCCAATCTGTCCAGATGCCGGATATGGCTTTCCAATCGTTCCCAAAAGCGAAAATCCGGCCTGTCCAGATCCCATTGTTCTCCATTCCTTTTAAACGCGAAGCAGGGTGGTTCATTGTTGTTATAGTCAAAGTGTTTTGGAAAGACACATATCCTGATTTTGTTAAAGGGTGCTGTTTCCAGTGTCCGAAATGTCTGCTCCACCAGTGAATCCTCCTGATGTGACAGGGCATAGACCGTTGTACCGAAGGGGTAGAACCAGGTCTTGTCCGCATGCCGGAAATGGGTTCCCGACGCACGGACGATTCCATGCCTTCCGGAAGCAGACTCCTTGCATTCCATACTGCCTGACTGCTCAATCCTCACTCCTGCCCCATCGCCGCCTTCAATCCAATATCTGCACTCCCCCGCCTCTTCTGGACAAAACCGAACAATCCAGGTCTCGTTCCCTGCGTAAAATCCCTTCACCTTTGTCTTCTTCCCATTCATCTCAAATGTACCATGGAGATTCACTGACACATGGGAACCCCTGGGTTCCGGGGCGTTTATTTTTACTTCAAACATCTCATATTGCCGCATACTTTTTCTTCCTTCCTTTTAATCTGTATTGAGCCCCGCAATGAGTTCTTCCAGCGCCGCATCCGGCATAATCCCATAGCTAACCAGGGCGTTCAAAGGCATCTCGAACATCATCTGCTGCCGCATCCTTTCCGAGCCTGCGCCCATGGCGTCGTCTGTCTGCTTATTTTTTTCTTCCTGCTCCTTTTGTGACTCGTCTCCGTCGTTTTTCTGCCCCATACCCATCCGGCTCATAAAGCTTAGGACAAACTCTCTTCCTTTTTTGCAGTTCATCAGTTCCCCGATCGTGGTGAGCCTTGTCACCCTCATCGGCAGCTCCATCTCCGAATCCAGCCTTACTTCGGCGGACAGACGGATATCCCTGCCGGAGGCGCCGATTTCTACAACCGCGTCTTTTCTTTCCACAAACCAGTCATGGATTTTAGGCTCATAGTAGGCAAATGCTTTCGCGTCCAGCACGAACCGGACTTCCTTTTCCTCCCCCGGCTCCAAAGCTATTTTTTCAAATCCCTTTAACTCCCGGACTGGACGGCGCACCGCGCTGTCTTTCACATGAGTATAAAGCTGCACGATCTCTTTTCCGAAACAATTTCCCGTATTCTTTACTTTACATGTAACGGTAAGCTGTTCTTTGTCCGTCATTCTCGTCTTATCCAGCTTCAGATCCCGATAGGAAAAGGCAGTATAGGACAGTCCGTAACCAAATGGGAACAGGACTTCCATTGCTTTTTTGTCGTAATAACGGTAACCGATGTAGATTCCTTCCTGGTACTCCACGACTCCGTTTTCTCCGGGGAAATTCAGCCAGGACGGGTTGTCCTCTACTTTCAGGGGCCATGTTTCCGCCAGCTTCCCGGACGGGTTCACGTCGCCGTAGAGCAATTCCACAGCCGCCCTTCCCACCTGGTCGCCGCCAAGGTGCATGCACAGGACTGCCTGAACCTGATCCAGCCATGGCAGCGCCATGCAGGAGCCGCCGTGGAGCACGACAACCGTATTCGCCTGCACCTTCGCCACCTCCCGGATCAGGCGGTTCTGGTTCTCCGGCATCCGGATATCCTCCCGGTCACAGCCTTCTGTCTCATAGCTTTCCGGCAGCCCCGCAAAGATCACGGCTGCTTCCGCCTCTTTCGCTGCCGCGACAGCTTCCCGGATCAGCGCGTCCGCCCTTTCCCCGGCAGACTCCTGCTCTGCGTCATATCCCTGTGCATACGCGACCGGGCAAAATCCGCATTCCGCAGTGTTCCCGAGCCGGGATGGCCTTTCTACGGCGTCGCCGGGCGAAGATGACTTCTGCGAAGCACCGCCGGGCTGATATGTTTTTTCCGCACCGGCTTCTGAAAAACCTTCTGCGTATTCCAGGGCGGACAATGGATGTTCTACATGGATATGGCTGCTCCCCGCGCCCTGGTATCTGGGATTTTTTGCAAATTCACCGATGAACGCAACCTTCTGCGAACGGCTCAGGGGCAGCACTCCCTCATTTTTCAGAAGGACCGCGCTTTCCGCCGCGAAATCCCCGCTCTTTCGGCGCGCCGCCTCCCGGTCAAATACGGCGTCCTCCTGTGCGCTCTCCACAGCCTCTTTCACAAAGTTCAGAATATTCCTCACCGCCGCGTCCAGTTCTTCCTGCTTCAAAAGGCCGGATTCCACAGCCTGAATGATATGTTCCGTCTTTCCCTGCGTACTGCCGGGCATCTCCAGGTCGACTCCCGCTTCCAGTCCCTTCGCTCGGTCTTTGACCGCGCCCCAGTCTGTCACGACAAAGCCCTCGTATCCCCAGCCTTTCCGCAGAATATCTGTCAGCAGTTCCCTGTTTTCCGAACAGAAAATACCGTTGAGCGCATTATAGGCACACATCAGCCCCCGTGTCTTTCCCTCTTTTACCGCCGCCTCGAAAGCCGGAAGATAGATTTCATGCAGCGTCCGCTCATCCACCTGCGAAGAGCCGGACATCCTTCTCGTCTCCTGGTTGTTGGCCGCAAAATGCTTCACACACGCCGCGATACCTTTGCCCTGCAGCCCCTGGATGTAGGAGACGGCCAACTGCCCCGCAAGGTAAGGATCCTCGCTGTAATATTCAAAGTTCCTTCCACACAGGGGGCTGCGCTTCATATTCACGCCCGGCCCCAGCAGCATTCCCACCTGCTCCGCCTGGCATTCCTGCCCCAGTTCCTCCCCCAGCTCCCGCAAAAGGGCGCGGTCGAATGACGCGGCCATGGCGGACGCGGTCGGGTAGCAGACGGTTTCTATGCTTTCATTGATGCCCAGATGGTCGCCCTCCCCCAGTTGTTTTCGCAGGCCGTTTGGCCCGTCGCACATCATCACGGCGGGAATCCCCAGCCGCTCAATGTCCTGTGTCTTCCAGAAATCACGCCCGGAACACATCTGTGCTTTTTCCTCCAGGGTCATCTGGGATAATACTTCTTCTACATTGAATCCTTCTTTTCTGCCTGACGCTTTCATGATCCTTTCTTTCCTCCTTCAATTTGTAACATTTGCACAGCAGATTGACTGCCTGCCCGTGATCTGCACATCAGATTTTAAAATACGGACAATTCTCTGCGGTTCCTGATAAACCTGAATAGCCGGGAAATCATTTTCCCGGCTATTGTCTGCAATCCGCCATCGTGATGGCTACGATTATATACCATTTTCCTTTTTGCGACAGCTAATCTTTGGCGAAAATGTATACAGATTCGTTTTATTCCCGCAAAGCAGCGATTCCGACAGACCTATTGAATGTCCATTCGGCTGCTGTCGCGAAGAGTTATTCTTTCACACCGCCCAGCGTAATTCCTTTTACAAAATATTTCTGGAAAAACGGATACGCGATCACTACCGGAAGTATCCCGACCACGGCAATCGCCATACGCACGGTCGTTGAAGGAAGGTCTGCCACGCTCCCGCTCACCATATTGGACGAGGATGCGCTCTGCATCAGTGTCTGGATATTCTCGTTGATATTATTGAGGATATTCTGGATCGTATAGAGCTTTGCCCCGTCTCTCTTTGACAGATAGTACAATCCGTTCGTCCAGTCATTCCAGTAGTTCAGCGCCGTCAGAAGCCCCACGGTCGCCATAATCGGCTTGCTGAGCGGCAGTATGATGGAACGGAAAATCCGAAATTCAGACGCCCCGTCAATCCGGGCCGCTTCTTCTAAGCTGGCCGGGATACTGCTTGTAAAATAGTTCCGTATCAGGATGACATTAAATGCATTCATCAGAAAACTCGGAACGATCAGTGCCCAGATCGTATCTTTGATATGGTACAGGTTCACATAGCAGTAATAGGTAGACACCAGGCCGCCGTTGAACAGCATGCTGAAAATCAGCAGGAAACTGATGAACTTCATTCCCGGGATATCCCTTTTACTGATGCCATAGGCAAATAAGGTGGAAATCGTCAGGCTTAAGACGGCTCCGATCCCTGTCACAAGAAGCGTCATCAAAAATCCCCGTCCGATCAGCGCCCATTTGTCCAGGATATAGCGGTATGCTTCCACGCTGAATTCTTTTGGGAAGAAGCTGAATCCGTTTGCCACCGCCCATCCGTTATCCGTAAACGAACCAACCACCAGCAGGATGAAGGGCAGGACCGCGCAGACTGTAAAGAGCAGGCAGACTGCATTGGTAATCACCTGTGTTACGATAGTTTCTCTTGATCTCATACAATCCCCTCCTTAGAAAAGCGCACTTTCTTTGTTATATTTACGTACCGCGAAGTTCGCTGCTACAATCAGGATAAACCCGACAACAGACTGATAAAGGCTGGCCGCGCCGGACATTCCGTAATCACTGTTGAGCATCAATGCCTGATAGACATACACATCCAATGTACGGGTCACCGGATATAAAGGCCCGCTGTTCCTCGGAATCTGATAGAACAGTCCGAAATCTGAGCGGAACACCTGACCGATCGCCAGAATAAGCAGGGTGATGATCGTCGGTTTTAACAAAGGCAGTGTGATGCTTTTAATCTGCTGCCATTTCGAGGCGCCGTCGATCCGGGCCGCCTCATAGTAGTCCGAGCTGATTCCTACGATCGAGGAATAATAGATGATCATGCTGTATCCCACGGCTTTCCACGTATTGACCAGTACAAGGATAAAGGGCCAGTACTTTGGATCCTGGTAAAAATTGACTGCCTCAATGCCCAGTGGCTGCAGGATGGCTTTGTTGATCAGACCGGTTTCCCCTGACAAAAATGCATATACCAGATATCCGATAATAACCCAGCTCATCAGATACGGAAGCAGGATCACCGTCTGATAAACCTTGGAGGCCCGTTTTGACAGGACTTCATTCAGGCAGATCGCAAGCATGATCGCAAGCGCGTTTCCGATCAAAAAGAACAGCAGATTGTACCCGATGGTATTCCGCGTGATTGTCCACGCGTCTTTTGTCGCGAACAGGAACTCAAAATTCTTGAACCCGCACCAGTCGCTCCCAAAGATCCCTTTGGAGAAATTCAGTTTCTTAAACGCAATGATTACGCCGAACATGGGAATATAGTTGTTGATGATCAAATATAATACTCCCGGCAAAACCATGATATAGATTGGGATCGCATGCTTCCAATTGATTTTTTTCTTCACTTTTACCTGACCGCCGCTTTTAATTTTCCCTGTTTTATCCATGTGATCTTCCTCTATTTACTTTCCTCTGCAAGCCATGCGTCAAACTGCTTCTGCTGTTCTTCCAGGATCTTGTCCATGCCCGCTGCCTCAAGGGCGTCCAGAAATTCAGGAAGCGCTTTCTCCGGGTCTAAAGCCCCGCAGTTCAGGCTTGGCGTATACTGCTCGATCACGGTATTGACCGCCGCCATTTCCGTGGAGACCGGTTCCTCCACGAAGGAATATCCCATTGCAGGCGAGATCCTCTCCTCCGGCACCGCGTCGTCCCATTCCTGTTTACTCACGTTTTCGTCAATGGGGCTGGGCTCGATTACCGGCCACTGCAGGGTATTTCCCCAGATTCCATAAGGCATATAATACGGCAGGGACTGGATATCATCCGCCAGCCAGCGGATCTGTTTCAGATCTCCGTCCTCCTCGACCACTTCATACTCTTCCCCTTCCAGGCCGAACTCGATGATCCATGCGGCTTCCGGGTTTTTATAAATATAATTCAGGGCTTCCATCGCCTTTTCCGGATTCTCACAGGTGTTCGGTATACTCCACTGGATCACAGAGCCGCCGCCGTAAGGCATATAACGGGGAACCATCGGCAGGCATACCAGTTCGCATCCGACTGTCGTTCCATAAGTCACCGCGCTGTTTGGATGCGCCCAGTAGCACACTCCCAGATAATTCTTCTGTGCCACCACCGTGTCCGGCATCTCCGTAGTGGTTGCCGCGTCCGGCGCGATATATCCTTTTTTCGCCCAGTCATAACGCATCTCACAATATTCTTTGTATTGTTCCGTCTCAAACATATTGCGCACCGTGGTATCAAATTTTCCGTCCTCGAACATCAGCACGCCTCCCGCGAGGGAGCCTGCAAGCTCATCATATTCCATATACCCGTTGTTCATCGGTTCCTGGGTCGTATTCCATGGAACGTCACAATAGAAATTATCGCCCTCCCCGGCTTTTACGATCTCAAAAATATGCTCCAGCTCTTCCGTGGTGTAGAACTTGTCTTCGCTCCAGCCTGTCTCCTCCGCCAGATTGTATTTATCCCAATACTCCTTCTTGATCAGATAGCCGTAGGTTCTTCCCAGAGTATCCCCTGTACATACGCCGTACGTCTCCCCCTGATAGCCGCACATTTCCTTCGTGTACGAATGCTCCAGAATATCCTGCCCGTGTTCCTCCAGCAGGTCGTCCAATGGGATCACCAGCCCCTTGGATACTACATTTCCAATGCTGGTAAATGCCGTCAGCATGATGTCCAGCTTTTCTCCCGCGGATACTTTCAGGATCGCATCGTTCTGGGAATCCATCAGATCCACCGGCTCGAAGACGACATGGACGCCTACGTCCTTCTCCATCAGTTCGTTCAGCGCATTTTCCATGTTGATGAACCCTTCGCCGGTCGTGTCGATCGTGGTCGGATACTGCCAGATGATCTCCGTCAGCTCTTCCCCTCCTGCATCCGTGTCCTCCTTCTCGCCCGAGCCGGAATCTCCCCCGCCGCATCCGGCAAGCATCGTCGCCGTCATGGTTACACAGAGCATTGCCGCCAGTACTTTTTTCTTCATTTTTCTTTCCTTTACCTTTCTTTGAATCTGTTTCTTTGGTTAAATTTATCATAGCCATTTTTTATTTTGGCAGCAATCTCTGTATCAAACCAAAAACTGCCTAAATCAAACCAAAATAAGGTAAAGTTATTCGGCAGAATGCCCAATCACTCAAGACAACCGAAAAAGGCTATAAAAATCCCGCGGACACCAGAACAAAACGAAAAGGAGGGAGGAAGAAATAACTCCTTATGATTTTCGGGTATACTCTAACGGCGTATCTCCATAAAATTTTTTGAAGGCATTGCAGAAGTTCGTATATTGCTGATATCCTACCTGCTCCGCCACCGCGCCCGCGCTTAGTGTCTGCGATTTCAGAAGCTGTGCCGCCAGTTCCATCCGCTCCGTCAGGATATACTGGCTGACGGGCATCGCTTTTTCTTTCTTAAATATGCGGTTTAAGTAGACCGGGTGCACAAAAAAATGCTTTCCAAGTTCATTGACCGTCAGTTCGGATTCTCCCAGATGTTCGGAAATATACCTTGCCACATCCCCTGCCAGTTCCTTTCCTGTCCTCTTTTTCCCATGCGTTTCCACCGCCTGATCGATCTGCTCCTGTACCGCCTTTCTGCCATATTCCTCATATCGTTTCATCTCCTGCTCTTTCAGGATCCTCTGAACCACTTTTTGGACGCCCTTCCCAATCTCTTCATATCTGGCCGGAATCAGGATGTACTCCTGGCAGGTCAGCGAAATGGCCTCCTGCGCATAGGCAAAGGACGGATGGCAGGTCAGGAAAATACATTCGATCGGTTTTTCTTCCTGCCTTACCCAGCGCAAAAGCTCGATTCCATTGTCTCCGGGCATCTCGATATCACACAGCATGATATCCACGGTTTCCCTGAGGATCACTTCTTTTGCCTGCTCCGCCTCATAAGCGGTAAAAACCTCGTCAATGCCGTAATCCTTCCAGTTGATGTCCTCCTTCATCGTATCTGCCGTCAGTTCTTCATCGTTAATAATCAGTAAATTCATGTTCTCCTCCCCCTCTGTAATATGTAACCAATTTGCGCAGCAAATTGATTGCCTTCTTGCCCGCCATCTGCGAAGCAGATTTTTAATGCGGGCAATTCCCGTATCATTTTTTCATACGATACTTTACACTACCTGTCATCCGGACACTCGCAGACATTTGATTCTCCTATTTTGGGACATGCGGCAGCCCCGCACAAACGGTCATGAAAAATTACTTTCATACCCTGTATCCATGCGACTGCCCGGCACAGACAATTTTATACTGCACGCCAGATAAATCTGCCGCACAGTATAACGTGATGCGCACAGCCGCATGCGGAATTATGCCGCTTCGCGGCTGCGGCTGGCGCGATACTCACGGCAGATTTCATCGGCCGTGAGTATAAAATTTTGTGTTCATTCATGTCGAGTAGATGTGGGGATTACTCCCCACACCCCTCTACGGAACCGGACGTGCGGCTTTCCCGCATCCGGCTCTTTGCAAAGTTAATTGTTCTTCAACTGTCATAGACACTCACATATATTTTCGCCGGTGCCAGCGGGTACTCTTGCTGCATTCTGCGAAAATCTTCCCACGTATAGCTTCGCTTTTCACTCCTTCGGTTCAGCCAATAGTACAGGCTTTTCTCCACTTCCTGCCGAAATCTTGCTATGCTTCTTGAGTTGTCTGTTATTCCATAGTAATGAAAGTAACCTACAAGTATCTGGTTCACTCTGGTTATGATATCTTTCAGTTTCCATATCCTCATTCCTTTTATCTTCCTGTGTACTTCCTTGCATTTCTTTGTGAACTTCTTCTTGCTGGTTTTCCTCTTCACCCTGAACTTCCCGTTCCTACTTTTGGAACAGTAGTGTGTAAATCCGAGGAATGTAAAGGTCTCCGGTTTCCCCTTTCCTTTTCTCCTCCTGTTTTCCTCCGCAAATCTCCCGAATTCTATCAGGCGGCTCTTCTCTTCCTCCAGGCTCAGTCCAAAGTGCTTCATTCTGCGTTTCAACAGTTCATAAAATTTTTTCTGCGTCATCTTTGTACTGAAAGCACACTACAAAGTCGTCCTCACTATGCCGAAGTCGGTATAGTGCGGACTATACCGAAGTTGAAACTATGCCGAAGAATTCTTTCAAGCATAAGGAAAATCTACACTTTCCATTGATTACTTCGGCATAGTTTTTAATCACAACCGGTACAGCCGCTCTAGCGTTTCCGGATTACTCCAGCTTTTTTCTCCATCATCAGCTTTTACTGTTTCCAATGCTTCAGCAAGGACATCCAATGTTACAAATGCATAGAAGCCACTTGTTGTGGATATGTTTTCATGACCAAGTAACTGCTGGATATGTGTTAACGGCACCCCTTCCCGGTACAGATCCATTGCACGCGTTTTTCTTACCATATGACAATGCACATGATCAGGCATGGGATGGCCATTTTTTCTGCATTCCTCAGCATACCGTTTGATCATCTTTTCAAAAGTATCAGATGAAAGTCCATGCATCTGCCCATGAATCTTTGAATAAAACAATGGACTCTCTGATTTTGGGTTCCCATTATGGAACTCTTTTAAATATCTTCTCAGATAAAGAATTGTTTTCTCCATAAGCGGAATGTTGCGATATTTGCGCCCCTTCCCAAGGAGCGTTACATAAGGCACCTCCGCATCAAGATGGATATCTGATATCTTTACATGCCTGGCCTCAGCTACTCTTGCAGCAGTATCATATAGAAAAATAAGCATCATCCGGTTACGGCGGTCTGTCTGGTTCCTGTCAGTTGGGGCTGACAATAAAACTGTCATTTCATCCGGCTCAAAGTATTCGATGGTTCTGTTTGGTACTTTTACACCCGCAATGTTACAGGAATCCGCATAGATCGGCATGACCCATAGATGTTCCTGTGCTGCGTATTCCAGCAGTGCCCGGATCGCAGTCATCCTCAGGTTACATGTTTTGGGCGCCAGCGAGCGTTCCGTTATCATCCATGCCTGGTAGCGCTTAAGAGTCTCTTTCCCAAAGTTCTGGAAGGAAACCTTCTTTCGGCTGACATGTTCCACATTTTCGAGATAGTCTATGAAACTGTTTAAACAGGCCCTGTAGCTGTTAATGGTATGCCCGCTTACCTGCCGGATTACTTTCAGATGATGATCAAGGTAATCAGAAGCCGTATCCCAGAACTGCAAGGTACTTTTTTTACTCATCAGACACCTCCGGGATCCGGTCATTCAGCCGGTGTGAAAGTGCTTTATAATCCGCGTAAAAATCGGGTACAAATCTGAAGTAGTACAGAGTATGTTTTATACAGTTGTGCCCCATATACCGCATCAGGTAAGGCAGCATGGCATTCACATCCGTTCCTTCCCGTGCCCAGCGGTTTATACTTGCCCAGGCAAAATGATGGCGGAAATCATATATGCGCGGCAGATTTCCTGTCCATTCTGGAAAGGCATGTTTCCATATGATCCCGAAATTATAATAAAGAGACTGGACAGAATACGGTTTTAACCTGTCTTTTGGGAAGAAATAGATCCTTTCAGGAAATAGGCTGGATATCCGGCTGTCATAATCCGTTAAATATGCGGCAAGTTCATCACTGATATAGATCCTTCGGCTTTTCGGTCCTTTCGATTGTACAATGTCGATATATTTTTCGGCAAGATGTACGTTTTTTGCCGGGAGCATCCGTGCTTCTTTGGGGCGGAGGCCGCAACAGTATAATAACCGGAATATCGCAGGCATGACACGGCAGCGTACGCCCGGCCCCGGATTTTTCGCATAGAAAAGATCACACTCCCGAAAAAAAGCGCAGAGCTCTTCTTCGGCGAAAAAGTATGGGGGCTCCGGGTATAGTTTTGGCATCTGTTTGGGCGGTATCAGATAAACATCACGATATCCCAGCCGGAACAGATATCTTGAAAACTCCCTCAAAGGGGCCATGGCATTGTAAAGCCCACCAGGCTGTCCCTGGTATTTATCAAGAAAGCGATCTGTACTTTCCTTGTCCGGCAGCTCCAGATGCGGATAGGTTTCTTCCATATGATACTGATAATGCCTCAGATATCTCTCCTGCGTATCGTAGACATACCCGAGACTGTGCTTATAGGTAATAAATGCATCCAGCTTCTCGCCAAGAGTCGCAGGCTTCATGCGTCCCCACCTTCTTTCGGCAGAGGAAGAGTCAGGGAGGACAGTTTTTCCCGGTCTGTTGAGAGATACACCATAGTGGAATCCGGAGACTGATGGCCAAGCCCTTCTGCGATGACCGGAAGCGGGATACCCTCCCTGAGCATCGAGGATGCTGCATTGTGACGAAACATTCTGGTACCTGTAAGCCGTCCTTCCGTCTCAACACCTGCTGCGAATACAACCTCTTTTACGATATGCCATGTAGTGTGCAGATTAACATAAGGCGCTTTTACGGAAAGGAAGAAATAATCCTTGTCACAGACAGGGCGTTCCTCCAAAAGGTAATCCACCATGGCATTGCCATAGGATGACCGGAGCGGCAGGTTTAACGGTTTCTGCGTCTTTGACTGGACGATGTGGATGACATTATGTTTCCAGTCAACATCGCCGAGCCTGAGATTACAGATATCGACACTGCGCAGCCCTGTTTCGAAAGAAAGCATACAGATGGCTGCATTTCTCCGTGAGACTTCCGGAGAAGACAGCCGGGAGGAAATCTTATCCTGTTCTTCTTGTGAATATACGTCTATGATGGAATGCTTCCGCGGCATCCTTGCCGGAACCTCCAACCGATATGGCCGCAGTTCCCCGAACATATCATAGAAACGGTGCATTCCTGAAATGGCGGTGACAAGGCTGGTGGGGGCATAGTGTTTCCCAAGCATGTCTTCAATTGCTTTTGTGGTATCCCCAGGCTGGATATCTGATAAATCCTGATAGCCGAGGGACGTCATGTATTCCAATAGATATCGGATTGGGCGGCGGTTTTTAATTAAGGACGCCTTGCTCAATCCGGATGCTTCTTCGGCCTGGTCATAAAGCGCAAGGGCATCTGACAACCCTTTAGATATCTCCGCGCCAACGGGTTCATGGTATTTTTTTATGACCGCCTGTCCTGTCTCCAGATAAGATTTCAGAAATCTTATACAGCGGTTATGGGCAAGAAACCTTTCGTGTCGATATTCCCCTGACCAGGAACTTCTGTTATCCAAAAGAAACTGCTCTGCCAGGATATCGGAGAAATACTTTTCTCCCTGATGCTCTGCAAGATTGAGCAGGCGGTTATAAGTCCGTCTCATGTCTGTAAGGTATGATTCTGGATGGCCTGCTTCTTTTTGGTATTGAAGGACTCCATCAACAGCCTCTTTCAGGGTAATGTTATTGTTCATACATGAACACCTCCTATTTTTTTTGTGTGATCTCGGAAACTCAAACCACTTGAATTTCCTCATTTCCTTTGCTTCATCCCTCTGCACTTTCACCCCTGCTT
>VSNK01000002.1 GCA_009774255.1 Faecalicatena sp. | reverse complement strand
GTACCATTGCCTGCGTGATGTTCGCCGGTTCCATATGTTGTCTTTATTTGCGGATGCAGTTTGGATAGACTGTCATTGTTCTGGGCAGCGTCAGTGTCTATGAGCGGGACGGAAAGTATCAGCTCTATGCCAGGGAGATCTTGCTGGACGGCGCGGGGCTTTTGTATGAACGGTTCGAGGCATTGAAGCGGGAATTGGAAGAGATGGGCATGTTCGCGCCCGAATATAAGCAGCCCATTCCGGCATATGTAAGGAAGGTCGGCATCGTGACGGCTCCCACAGGCGCGGCGGTGCGGGATATCATGAATATTGCGCGGCGGAGGAACCCTTATGTGCAGCTGATCCTGTATCCGGCACTGGTGCAGGGAGAGGGGGCTGTCCCCAGCATTATCAAAGGGCTCCGGATGCTGGAGCAATATGGAGTGGACGTGATCATTGCGGGCAGGGGCGGCGGTTCCATCGAGGACTTATGGGCCTTCAACGAAGAAGCGGTGGCGCGGGCGATCTTTGACTGTAAGGTGCCGGTTATCTCTGCGGTTGGACATGAGACGGATACGATGATCTCCGATTTTGTGGCCGATCTGAGGGCACCCACACCGTCAGCGGCTGCAGAACTCGCGGTGTATGAATATGCGGCGTGCGAAGCACAGAGGAAGGAATACGAACTGCGGTTAAAACGGCAGATGCTCCGTGTGCTCCAGGAGAAGAGACAGGAGCTGGAACAGATGGGGATCAGGCTGCGCTATACCCATCCCCGGCAGAAGCTGAATGACCGCCGTCAGTATGCGGCCGATCTGGAGACAAGGCTTTGCAGGGAGATGCAGAGAACTCTGGAAAAGAGCTGGCACAGGCTGGCTATTTATATAGAAAAAATGAATGGACTGTCTCCGCTCAAAAAGCTGAATCAGGGATATTCTTATGTGGAAGATTCGTCCGGCAGGACGGTCAGGTCGGTGGATCAGACAAAGGCGGGCGAGATGCTTAGGATCTATGTGTCTGACGGTGTCGTGGACGCGCAGGTCAGGGATGTACGGAGATTGGAAGCGGAAGAGAGAAAATAAAGGATATTAAGGAGGCATTCCGGAACAAGGGAGGTTGAGGTATGATGGAAGAGGACAGAAAGACACTTTCGGAGGAAGAACAGGTCCCGCTTGAGGAGCTGTTCGAAAATCTGGAAGAAGTGATCGGAAAATTAGAAGGGGAAAATGTGAACCTGGAAGAATCCTTCCGGCTTTATAAGCGGGGGATGGAGCTTTTGAAGCAGTGCAATACGGTCATTGACAACGTAGAGAAAAAAGTACTGATATTGGATGAAAATGGGAATACACACCAGTTTCAGGATGGAGAAGACAATGAATTGTGAAAAGAATGAGAGGATGTTTCAAAATGGGCTGGAAGAGAGGAGAGAGCGGATCGAAGAGCTCCTGAAAGAATATCTCCCGGAAGCGACAGGCCCTCAGCAGGTGATCATGGAAGCCATGGAATACAGCATGATGGCAGGAGGAAAGCGTCTGCGCCCCATGCTGATGCAGGAAGCTTACCGTCTGTGTGGCGGAAGGGGGAAGGTCATAGAACCGTTCATGGCGGCAATTGAGATGATACATACCTATTCTCTCGTACATGATGATCTTCCGGCAATGGATAATGACGAGTACCGCAGAAACCGCAAGACCACCCATATCGTATACGGAGAGGATATGGGAATCCTGGCGGGAGACGCCCTTTTGAATTATGCATTCGAGACGGCCTGCAGGGCCTTTGACATGGAAGATGCCGATGCCGGAAGCGTGGGGAAGGCACTGAGGATTCTGGCAGGGAAAGCTGGAATCTATGGGATGGTCGGCGGGCAGGTGGTGGATGTGCGCTCCACCGGAAAGCAGATATCCGGGGACACCCTCGACTTCATCTATCGTCTGAAAACAGGTGCGCTCATCGAGGCGTCGCTGATGACAGGAGCGGTGCTTGCAGGAGCGCCGCAGAGACAGATCGATGCCCTGGAATCCATTGCCGGGAAGGTTGGTATGGCATTTCAGATCCGGGATGACATTCTGGATGTGGAAAGCACTCCGGAAGTCCTGGGCAAGCCGACCCACAGTGATGAAAAGAATCAAAAGACCACCTATGTGACGTGGAAGGGAATGGAACGTGCGAAGGAAGAGGCCGAGCGGCTTTCGAGGGAGGCGATCCGGGAGCTGAGGGAGTTGCAGCCACAGGATCCGTTTTTGGAAATGCTGCTGGAATCCCTGATCTATCGGAAAAAGTGAGCAGCGGCAGAGATAAAGGGGAAATCAAAATGATTTTGGATAAAATTCAGGGTGAAAATGACATACGGAACCTGTCACCGGAGGAGCTGGAACCGCTGGCCCAGGAGATCCGGGATTTTCTGATCGAGAAGATCAGCAGAACCGGCGGCCATCTGGCATCGAACCTGGGAGTCGTGGAACTGACAATGGCGCTTCATCTGGCTTTTCATCTGCCCGAGGACAAGCTGATCTGGGACGTAGGGCATCAGTCTTATACCCACAAGCTGCTGACCGGGCGCAGGAACGGATTTGAGAATTTAAGGTCTTACGGCGGGATGAGCGGTTTCCCAAAGCGCAAGGAGAGCGACTGTGACGCATTTGACACCGGGCACAGTTCTACATCTGTCTCCGCAGGACTAGGCTATGTGGCGGCCCGGGATATTCAGGGTGAGAAGTATTCCGTGGTATCGGTCATCGGGGACGGCTCCATGACCGGCGGCATGGCTTACGAAGCTTTGAACAACGCGGCACGGCTGAAAAGTAATTTTATCATTGTGCTCAATGACAACAATATGTCCATATCAAAAAATGTGGGCGGGATGTCCAACTATCTGAATGGGCTGCGGACGGCGGAGGCATATATTGATCTGAAAAAGGGCGTGGAGGATACTCTGAAAAAGATCCCCTGGCATGGCGAGAAGATCGTATCCCGGATCCGGAAGACAAAGAGCGGCATCAAGCAGCTCATTGTGCCGGGAATGCTGTTTGAAAACATGGGGCTCACTTATCTGGGGCCGGTGGACGGGCATGATATCAAGGCGCTCTATAAGACCTTCCGGGAAGCGAAACGGGTGGACTGCGCGGTGCTGGTCCATGTGATGACAAAGAAGGGCAAGGGGTATGCGCCGGCGGAGGAAAATCCATCCGGATTTCACGGGACGGGACCTTTTGATATCGCCACGGGAAAACCAAAGGAAGCTTCCGAAACGGATTCCTACACGGATGTATTTTCCAAGGTCATCTGTGATATTGCAGGGAAGGACGAGAAGGTTGTGGCCATTACGGCGGCGATGGCGGACGGAACCGGACTGAGCCGGTTCGAAAAGTATTTTCCGAAGCGCTTTTTTGATGTGGGGATCGCGGAGGGGCATGCGGTGACCTTTGCCGCGGGACTGGCGGCAGGCGGGATGAAGCCGGTGGTGGCGGTGTATTCCTCCTTTCTACAGCGGGCCTATGACCAGATCATCCATGATGTCTGTCTGCAGAACCTGCCGGTGACGCTGGCGGTAGACCGGGCCGGGCTGGTGGGGAGCGACGGAGAGACGCATCAGGGGATCTTTGACCTGTCGTATTTGGGCAGCATCCCCAATATGACGGTCATGTCTCCGAAGAACCGCTGGGAGATGGCGGACATGATCCGCTTCGCGGCGGACTATCCGGGGCCGATCGCCGTACGCTACCCCAGAGGTGCGGCATATGAAGGGATGCGGGAATTCCGCGCGCCGATCGTATATGGAAAAAGTGAGGTCTTATACCGGGAGAGTGGGATCGCGATTGTGTTCGTGGGACATATGTCCGCGCTGGCGCAGGAGGTGCGCAGGGAACTGAAGGTCATGGGCTATCCCTGTACGCTGGTGAATGCACGTTTTGTAAAGCCGTTGGATGAGGAACTGGCGGAACAACTGACGAAAGACCACAGTCTTCTGGTCACGATCGAGGAGAATGTGCTGACAGGCGGGTTCGGCTCACAGGTACAGGAGCTGATCTCACGGGAAGGATATGAGATGCATGTGTGCGGCATCGGAATCCCGGACGAATATGTGGAACATGGGAATGTAAACGTGCTCCGGCAGGAGACCGGGCTGGAAAAGAGCGCGGTCGTAAAGCGGGTTGTAGAAGAGTATCGGAAGAGCTGCGGAGCTGCACAATGAGGGAAAAGAGACATGAAAGAACGTCTGGACGTATTGCTTGTAAAACGGAATCTGGCGCCCTCCCGCGAGAAAGCGAAGGCGGTGATCATGGCGGGGAGCGTATTTGTGGATGGTCAGAGAGAGGATAAGGCAGGAACCAGTTTTGAGGATACCGTGGGGATTGAGGTGCGCGGGCCGCTCATTCCCTATGTCAGCAGAGGCGGGCTGAAGCTGGAAAAGGCAATGAAGCGATTTGATGTGAGTGTGAAGGGAAAGGTATGCACGGATGTGGGAGCTTCTACGGGCGGATTTACGGACTGTATGCTGCAAAACGGTGCCAGGAAGGTGTTTGCCATCGACGTGGGCCGGGGACAGCTGGACTGGAAGCTGCGCCAGGATGAACGGGTCATCTGTATGGAAAAGACCAACATCCGTTATGTGAAGCCTGAAGATATCGGGGAGCCTGTTGATTTCTCTTCTATCGATGTGTCTTTTATTTCACTCACCAAGGTGCTGGAGCCTGTCCGGAATTATCTGACGCCTCAGGGAGAAATTGCGGCTCTTATCAAGCCCCAGTTCGAAGCGGGGAGAGAGAAGGTGGGCAAGAAGGGTGTGGTGCGGGAAGAGAGCACCCACCATGAAGTGATCGGGAAGGTGGCCCGATATGCCCATTCCATTGGATTTGAAATCAAGAATATAGAGTTCTCCCCGATCAAAGGGCCGGAAGGCAATATTGAATATCTGATCCATCTAAAAAAATGCGGAGGACAGGCACCGCCGGAAATATCCATTGACCTGCAGTCTGTCGTCGAGGAAGCATTTGCAAAATTGGGGAAATCATAATGGAAAAATTTTATATTATAACCAATCGGCTGAAGGATTCAGATTTTCGGATCACAAAGGAAATACAGGATTATATTGAAAAAAATGGAAAGACCTGTATCCTTTCGAAGAAGGACGAGGACGGACATATCATCCCTGGCAGTGTGCCTGAGGGGATGGACTGCGCCATCGTGCTTGGAGGTGACGGGACACTGATCCGGGCGGCGAGGGAGCTGGGAGGCCATAATATCCCCCTGTTAGGGATCAATATCGGAACGCTGGGCTATCTCACCGAAGTGGAGCAGCCGAAGTTCCAAGAGGCACTGGATAAGCTCTTTTTTGGAGAGCCGGATATCGAGGACCGCATGATGATGCGGGGAATGATCGACGGCAGGTCAAAGGGCGGCAGGGAATACATGGCGATGAATGACATCGTGGTTACCAGGGAAGGCAACCTCCGGGTGGTGCATTTTGACGTGTATGTGAACGGCGCGCTGCTGAACAGCTATCTCGCCGACGGAGTCATCATTTCCACGCCCACAGGTTCTACGGGGTACAATCTGTCCGCAGGCGGCCCGGTTGTGGAGCCTACGGCACAGATGTTCGTGGTCACTCCGATCTGTTCCCATGCTCTGAATGCCAGCAGCATCGTCCTGTCGGCGGAGGACGTCATTGAGGTGGAGATCTGCGACGGCAGATATGGCCGCACGGAGCATGCCCTGGTGAGCTTTGACGGGGCGGATACGGCGGCGGTCTCCACGGGGGACCGGCTGCTGATACGGAAAGCGGAGGAGACGACAAAGCTGGTGAAGCTGAGCAAGGAAAGCTTCATGAAGATCATGAGAGAAAAGATGAAAGGAAATTGAGTGTATGAAAGTCAGCCGTCATGCAAAAATTATTGAACTGATTATGCAGCATGATATCGAGACGCAGGAGGAGCTGGCGGAATATCTTGACAATGCAGGGTTTAAGGTGACGCAGGCTACCGTATCCCGGGATATCCGGGATCTGAAGCTGACGAAGATGTCTGTGGACGGAAGCAGGCAGAAATATGTAATATTAAAACCAGAAGAGGGCATGAGTGAAAAGTATATCCGGGTGCTGCAGGACGGATATGTTTCTATGGATATGGCGCAGAATATCCTGGTGATCAAGACGGTTTCCGGAATGGCCATGGCGGTGGCCGCTGCCATCGATGCCATGAAATGGAATGAAGTCGTAGGTTCCATCGCAGGTGATGATACGATCATGTGTGCCATCCGCAGCGTGGAGGATACGGCCGCCGTTATGGAAAAGATACGGAAGATTGTTATACTGCGCGCCAGATAAATCTGCCGCACAATATAACATGATCGATGCGCACAGCCGCATAAGGAAGCATGCCGCTTCGCGGCTGCGGCTGGCGCGATACTCACGGCAGATTTCATCGGCCGTGAGTATCGGAAAGAACAATAAGGAGAAGAAGCTATGTTAGAAAATCTGCACGTAAAAAATCTGGCATTGATCGATGAGATCGAAGTGGACTTCAGGCCGGGGCTCAATATTCTGACAGGGGAGACCGGCGCCGGAAAATCCATCCTGCTGGGGTCGGTCAATCTGGCGCTGGGCGGCAGATTCCACGCGGACATGCTGCGCACGGGGGCACAGTTCGGATTGGTGGAGCTGACCTTTACCATAGAAAGCCGGTCCATGGAAGAGCAGCTTGCGGCTATGGATATCTTTCCGGAGGATGGGCGGATCGTGCTGAGCCGGAAGCTGATGTCAGGGCGCAGTGTGAGCAAGATCAACGGGGAAACAGTGAATATGTCTACGCTGAAAGATGTGGCCAGTATGCTCATCGACATTCACGGCCAGCACGAGCATCAGTCCTTGCTCCATAAAAAGAATCATCTTGCATTTCTGGATCTGTATGCAAGAGACCAGGTGGAGAAGCTGAAAAAGGAGACTGCGAAGGCCTGCCGGACATACCATGCGTGCAGAAAAAAGCTGGAGGAATCCGGGATGGATGAACGGGAGCGGCAGAAAGAGATCTCCCTGGCGGAATATGAGGTCAATGAAATCGAAGAAGCCGGCCTTTTCGAAGGAGAGGACGAAGAGGTGGAAATGCTCTACCGAAGGATGTCCGCAGGCAAAAAGGTGACGGAAAGGATCGCGGAGGCATATCATTATACCAGCGAGGATGAAGCCTGCAATGCCAGCGAATTACTGAGCCGCGCCATCCATGCCCTGTCGGACGTGGAGTCTGTGGATGAGCAGGGAGCGGGGCTGTACGGGCAGCTTATTGAGATCGACAGCCTACTGAATGACTTTAACCGGGAGCTTGCCGAGTATGCCAAAAGCCTGGAATTTTCCGAAGAGGAATTCTATGAGACGGAGAACCGTCTGAACGAATTGAATCGTCTAAAGACAAAATATGGTAATTCGGCAAAAGAAGTTCTGGAATATTGTGAGGAAAGAAAGCAAAGACTAAAGGAACTGGAAGATTATGAGCAGTATATGCAGGAGCTGGAAGAGAACCTCAAAAAATCAGAGCAGAATTATGAAAAATATGCGCTTGCCCTCAGAAAGGCGAGAAAAAAGGCTGCGGTATCCTTTGTAAAGGAGATTCGAAACGGCCTGTCGGATATGAATTTTCTGGATGTAAAGTTTGAAATGCGGTTCTCTGAGCTGGAGAATTATACTGCGGACGGAATGGACGAAGCGGAGTTTTATATCTCCACCAATCCGGGTGAGGCGCTCAGACCCATGGGGAATGTGGCATCAGGTGGAGAGCTTTCCAGGATCATGCTTGCCATCAAGGCCGTGCTGGCGGACAGGGAGGATACGCCTACGCTGATCTTTGACGAGATCGATACCGGTATCAGCGGGATTACGGCAGGAAAGGTGGCGGAAAAGATGCATATTATCGGCGAAGCCAGGCAGGTTCTGTGTATTACCCATCTGGCTCAGATCGCGGCCCAGGCGGATGCACATTATCTGATCCGGAAGAGTGCGAAGGATAACGGGGCCCAGACGGAGATATCCGCTCTGGAAGACGAAGCGTCCGTGCAGGAACTGGCAAGGCTTCTTGGAGGAGCGAAGGTGACTGCAAGTATATTAGAAAGTGCGAGGGAAATGAAAAGATAAAATGAAGATAGTGATTATTGGAGACGGAAAAGTAGGCTATAAGCTTGCCAGACAACTCTCCGCGGAAGAGTACGATGTGGTTTTGATCGACAATAATGAGGAAAAGCTCCTGGATGCCATGAACCGTATGGATATCATCTGTGTACACGGGGAAGGCGGCAGTGTGGAGATTCAGAAGAGTGCCGGGATACCGGAGGCGGATCTGGTCATTGCCTGCACATCTACGGACGAGTGCAATATGCTGAGCTGTCTGATCGCAAAGCGAATCGGAGCGAGAAATACGATTGCACGTGTACGGAATCCGATCTATTACAGACAGATCGATATCCTGAAGGAGGATCTGCGCCTGAGTATGGCGGTGAACCCGGAACTGACCATGGCGGAGGAGATTTCCCGCCTGATCTTGTTTCCAAACGCAAGCAAGATCGAGACATTTGTCAAAGGCAGGGTGGAACTGATCGAATTTCCGATTTCCAACGAGAGTAAACTGCTGGGGATGTCTCTGGCCGAGATGTATAACCGTTTTCAAATAAAAATCCTGGTCTGTGCCGCGGAACGGGGGGAAAATGTGGTGATCCCGGACGGGGATTATGTCGTACAGGCGGGGGATCGTCTGCATGTGGCCGCGTCCCATAAGGAGATCAGCCAATTCTTCAAGCTGCTGGGCTACCGGAAGATCAAGATCAAGAACGTGATGATCTGTGGCGGAGGAAGATCGAGTTTTTATCTTGCCCTCCAACTGATCAATATCGGAATGCAGGTCAAGATCATTGAGAAGAATAAGGAGAAATGCGAAGGACTCTGCGAGATGCTTCCCAAAGCGACGATCATCAATGGTGACGCCACGAACCATGACCTTCTCATAGAAGAGGGCATACAGGATGCGGATGCATTTATTGCTCTGACCGGTATGGATGAGGAAAATATCATCATGTCTCTGTTCGCCAAGAGCCAGGGGGTATCCAAGATCATTCTGAAGGTGAATGAGGATCAGCGGGTGCGGATGATCGAGGACTTTGGCCTGGACAGTGTCGTATCCGCGAAGACAGTCACCGCGGATGCCATACTGAGCTATGTGCGGGCATGGCGCAACTCTCAGGGCAGCGCCAATGTGGAGACCATGTACCAGCTGGTGGATGACAAGGTGGAAGCACTGGAATTTATTGTAAAAGCAAAGACAAGATATACGGATATCCCGTTGAAGGAATTGTCATTAAAGCCGAATAACCTGATTGCCTGTATTGCAAGAAAATGGCAGATCATCATCCCTAACGGGGATGACAGCATTCAGGTGGGGGATAATGTAATTGTGATCACGATGAAAAAACAGATTCAGGATATTGAGGATATTTTGTTGTAGGTGCGGACATGAATAATAGAATGACAGTGTATATCATAAGTAAGATGCTGGGAGTGGAGGGGGCGCTTCTTCTGATACCGGCCCTGGTAGCATTTATTTACAGGGAAGAGAGCGCGCTGCATTTTGCAGTGGTCAGCGGGGCACTTTTTATCATTTATTTTCTGACAGGCAGAAAGAAGCCTGAAAATAAGCGGATCTATAAAAAGGAAGGGCTGTTGATCGTGGGATCGGCCTGGATCCTGTGGTCCCTCTTCGGGGCGCTCCCGTTTTTTCTTTCGGGAAGCATTCCCAGTTATCTGGACGCTTTTTTTGAGACCGTGTCCGGCTTCACGACGACGGGCTCTACGATCCTGACGGATATAGAGGCGCTTCCAAAGGGAATGTCTTTCTGGCGGAGCCTGACACACTGGATCGGTGGTATGGGCGTGCTTGTCTTTGTCATGATGCTGACTTCACTGGATGATGAAAATTCCATGCATCTGATGCGCGCGGAGGTTCCGGGGCCGGAAGCAGATAAGCTGGTTCCACGCGCCAGGACGACAGCACAGATCCTGTATGCCATGTATTTTGTTCTGACAGCCGTGGAAGTGGTATTTCTTCTGTTTGGAGGAATGAGCTTTTATGATGCCCTGCTCCATGCGTTCAGCACGGCGGGGACCGGCGGCTTTTCCAACAGAAATTCCAGCGTGGCCTACTATAACAGTGCATATATTGACGGTGTAATCACTGTATTTATGATCTTGTTCGGCGTGAATTTCAACCTGTATTTTCTGGTCTGTATGCACAAGTGGAAGGAAGCTTTGAAAAATGAAGAGCTGCATGTGTACCTGGGGATCATTGCCGGTGCGGTGGCGTTGATTACGGCAGATATTCTGCATCAGTACGGCAGCGTGGTCCATGCGTTTCGCTACGCTTCCTTTCAGGTGGGCGCAATCATCACCACCACGGGATTCTGTACGGCGGACTGGAACCAATGGCCGGAATTTTCCAAGGCAATTCTGCTGGGGCTTATGGTCGTAGGAGCCTGTGCCGGTTCTACCGGCGGCGGAATCAAGGTGTCGCGCCTGATGATCCTGTTAAAGAGTATCAAACAAGAGACCAAAAGGATGCTGCATCCCAAGGCGGTGACCATTGTCAGGGTGAACGGAAGAAGGATCAGCAGGGAGACGATGAGCGGTGTATATACTTATTTCATCTGCTATATTATGATCATGCTGTTTTCCGTACTTCTGGTATCTATCAATAATTTTGATTTCGGAACCTCTTTCAGTGCCGTTTTGACCACCTTGAACAATGTGGGGCCGGGGATCTCCGCGGTGGGAGCGGTAGAGAACTTTTCTCAGTTTTCTGCCTTGTCGAAACTGATCTTTTGTGTGGATATGCTGGTGGGCAGGCTGGAGATCTTCCCCTATCTGCTGCTGCTGTCCCCGGAACTCTGGCGGAGAAAATTTTAAGCCGTTGTTTTTTTGCGGCGGAATGGAGGATTTATGAAAAAAGGAAAGTTAAAATTGATCGCGGTTCTGGCAGTCGTGATCCTGGCGGCAGCTTATTATTATGCGGCGCTGCCTGCGCTGAATCTGCATTCGGCGGATCTGTGGATGTTTATGATCATCGTGATGCTGATTGTGGCTGCGCTCTATATTTTCAAAAAAAAGCCTGACCGATATACATTAAAAAAGTTAAAAGGCTTTAAGATCATTGAAGGGCTCATCATCCTTCTGGTACTGGCTTATCTGATTGGCTCCCTGCTGTCTTCGCCGATCGTGAACGCGAAAAAGTATCAGAAGCTTCTGAATGTACAGAACGGGGAGTTTACCAAGGATATTGAGGAGCTTTCTTTTGACCAGATTCCCCTTTTAGACCGGGATTCCGCTCAGATTCTGGGCAATCGGAAGATGGGAAGCATGGTGGATATGGTTTCTCAGTTCGAGGTGGATGACCTGTACAGCCAGATCAATTATCAGGATCGGCCTGTCCGTGTGTCCCCTCTCCGCTATGCGAGCCTGATCAAATGGTTTACGAATCTGCGGGAGGGCATTCCGGCCTATATCAAAATTGACATGGCTACACAGAACACGGAACTGGTGAAATTAAGCGAGGGAATGAAATATACGACAAGCGATCATTTCAACCGAAATATTTACCGGCATCTGCGTTTTCGGTATCCGACATATATTTTCAATGAACTGAGTTTTGAGGTTGATGATGACGGAGTTCCCTACTGGATCTGTCCGGTGCGGAAATACAATATTGGTTTATTCGGCGGTATCACGGTAGGGAGAGTGGTTTTATGCAACGCGATCACAGGTGAGACAAAGGATTATTCGATTGATGAGGTGCCGGAGTGGATCGACCGGGCATATTCCGCGGATCTTCTGGTCGAGCTGTATGATTATTACGGAACGTTGAAGCATGGCTATTTCAACAGTATTCTGGGACAGAAGGACTGCCTGAGGACGACCAATGGCTATAATTATCTGGCCATTGACGATGACGTATGGGTCTATACAGGCGTGACCTCAGTGAGCGGTGATCAATCCAACGTAGGGTTTGTGCTCATGAACCAGAGGACCATGGAGACTAAATTCTATGCGATTGAGGGGGCTACGGAGACCTCTGCCATGTCTTCCGCGGAAGGTCAGGTGCAGAACCTGAAGTATCAGGCGACATTTCCGCTATTGCTGAATATATCAGGGGAGCCGACGTACTTTATCGCATTGAAGGATGATGCGGGACTGGTGAAAAAGTATGCCATGGTGAACGTACAGAAGTATCAGATCGTGGCGATCGGGGATACGGTCGGTGCCTGTGAAGAGAACTATACGGATCTGATGTATGAGAACGGGATCAAGACTGTGGCGGAGGATACCAGGGAGATCCGGAAAATTACCGCGGCGATCAGCCGGATCGTGCAGGGCGTGATTGACGGAAATTCCCATTACTTTGTCATGCTGGAAGGCTCCGATGATATTTTCGATATTTCGATCGCAGAGTATATCAGCATCATAGGATATGATGTGGGAGACAAAGTAACCATAGAGTATAAAGAAGGAGAGGAAACCAATACGGTCCTTTCGCTGAATGGGGAAACAAAAGCCGCGGCCGGTCAGGAAGCGGCGGAGGAACCGGAAGTAGAATGAAAGATCAAAAAAGAAAACCTGCATCGGGCAGGTTTTCTTTTTTGATGTAAAATCGTAACGGTCTTTATATACAGGGCATTGATTAACTGAGGATCTCATATTCCAGATTCTCAATCTCCGGAAACTTATCCCTCTCCAGGCTTACGCTCACATAAAATTCAATCTTGTTATCTTTGGAAATCTTGTCAATCTTCTGTAAAAATACAGGCAGATTGTCAACGGTAATATCTACCTGTTTTAATACTCCGTCTATGAAGATGGTCTCAATATCGTGATTGCCTGCTACCATGCCGTATAAGAATCCGACCAGTTCCTCTAATGTTCTGATATCGTTGTAATCAGCCATGCAGATGGCCCGGATGTTGAAATTGACGCTTGAGGTGTCTCGATGACTTTTTTTGATGAGTACGACGTTTCCGTTGGAAGTCTTTACCTTTTCATTGGCAAGTTCGATGATTTGCTGGGTCTTTCCGCTGCCTTTCGGGCCTGTTATTAAGTATACCATGACGAATCTCTCCTTTATGTAGATGTATTTTTGAGTAATTGTCACTCCTCAAATCTCTTAAAATCTATTATACACTAAAGCAGGGAATTGGACAACTAAAAAAAGGATAAAAATAAACTGGGTTACAGTTCGCTGGCTGGGCAGTGAACTGTAACGAAACCAGTGTTCGTGCATATCATAAGATGACAACGAATTTAGGAGCTGTCACGAAAGTTTATTTAAGACAGATCCTTCGATACGAATGGGGGAAATCTTCTGATATGGAATGGAATATACTGCTCGGAATCCTGATTCCTTTTGCCGGAACCACGTTAGGGGCGGCTATGGTATTTTTTCTGCGTAATGAAATGAATGAACGTCTGCAGAAAGCTTTGCTTGGATTTGCGTCCGGGGTTATGATCGCGGCTTCAGTCTGGTCGCTTTTGATCCCATCAATCGAGATGTCCGAGGAACAGGGGGGGATCGCCTGGGTACCGGCAACCGTCGGTTTTTTAATGGGAATGGGATTTTTATTGCTGCTGGATGCTTTGACGCCCCATATATATCAGGCGGAGGCAGATGCGGAGGGGATCATGGAGAGATGCAAAGGAACGGGTTGTGCCGGGGATCCGGCATGTGAAAGGATTCGAAAAAAGACGGCGATGCTTGTCCTGGCGGTTACTCTGCATAATATCCCTGAGGGCATGGCGGTAGGTGTCACCTTCGCCGGAGTGATGAGCGAGAATGCGCTGATATCCCTGGCCGGGGCATTTGTTCTGGCAGTGGGGATCGCGGTACAGAATTTTCCGGAGGGTGCGATCATATCCATGCCGCTTCGAGGGGAAGGGATGTCAAGAAAGAAAGCTTTTTTATATGGCACTGCTTCAGGAGCCGTAGAACCGATGGCGGCATGGATCACGATCCTTCTCATACGGCTGGTGCTGCCGGTGCTGCCTTATCTGCTGGCATTTGCGGCTGGAGCCATGATCTACGTGGTGGTGGAAGAGCTGGTGCCCGAGTCCCAGACTGGAAAACATTCTAGTATTGGGACAATCGGGGCAGCGGCCGGGTTTGCCTTGATGATGATCCTGGATGTGGCTCTTGGATAAAATGGCGGACAGAGGTGCCGGGTATGCCTGATCAAAGCACGGCCTTCGGCAAGTTACTGTTCACTCCGGACCGTGTACCACGCTGCACGGTCACAGGCCAGTATGTACTGGGGCTGGAATCCGGCCTCTTGCCGTAAGGCAACTTTAAATAGGCCGGATTCGTTACAGTTCGCTGGCTAGCCAGTGAACTGTAACCTTCGGCAAATGTCTGGAACAGGCAAGGTGAAAAATGACTTGACTTATATTCATATTCTTTTTATAATAACAACGTATATGAAGACGTATATTATGAAGACGTATATGAAGAGACTTTGAAGCCCTTTCGTCTCTTAAGGAAGAAAGGGCTTTTTATTCTATTTGGGAAAATATGGATTTTACTTTACGGTAATCAGGAAAGGAAGGAAAAAAGGAGATGGCACAGAAAATTGTCTATAACCACAAGGCAATCGAGAAAAAGTGGCGTGAAAACTGGGAAAAATATCCCGTGAATCCCAGAGAGGATGCTTCCGGCAATAAGAAGCAGAAGTATTACTGCCTGGACATGTTCCCCTATCCGTCGGGAAACGGGCTGCATGTGGGGCACTGGAGAGGATATGTAATCTCTGACGTATGGAGCCGCTACAAGCTGCAGCAGGGGTATTATCTTGTACATCCCATGGGATGGGACGCGTTCGGACTTCCGGCGGAAAATTATGCCATCAAGATGGGGATCCATCCGGCGGTGTCCACGGCGGAGAACGTGGCGAATATCAAGAAGCAGATCAACCAGATCGCAGCCCTCTATGACTGGGATATGGAGGTCAATACCACGGATCCGGACTTTTACAAATGGACCCAGTGGATCTTTGTGAAGATGTTCAAGGAAGGACTGGCCTATGAGAAGGAATTTCCCATCAACTGGTGTCCTTCCTGCAAGACCGGCCTTGCCAACGAGGAAGTGGTGAACGGCAAATGCGAGCGCTGCGGTGCGGAGGTGACGAAGAAGAACCTGCGCCAGTGGATGCTTAAGATCACGGCCTATGCGGACAGGCTTTTGAATGACCTGGACAAGCTGGACTGGCCGGAAAAGGTCAAGAAGATGCAGAGCGACTGGATCGGAAAGTCCTACGGCGCGGAGGTGGATTTCCCGGTAGACGGACGCAAGGAGAAGATCACGGTCTATACCACACGTCCGGATACCCTCTACGGAGCGACCTTCATGGTGCTGGCGCCGGAGCACGCCCTGGCGGCGGGGCTTGCCACACCGGAAACGAAGGAAGCAGTGGAAAAATACATTTACGACGCGTCCATGAAGTCCAATGTGGATCGTCTGCAGGATAAGGAAAAGACCGGCGTGTTTACCGGAAGCTATGCAATCAACCCGCTGAACGGGGCAAAGACACCGATCTGGCTGTCCGATTATGTACTGGCGGATTATGGTACAGGAGCCATCATGTGCGTACCGGCCCACGATGACCGTGACTTTGAATTTGCGAAGAAATTTGACATCCCGATCATTCAGGTCATTGCGAAGGACGGAAAAGAAATTGAAAATATGACCGAGGCTTATACCGAGGCTGCCGGGACCATGATCAATTCCGGGGAATGGAACGGTATGGAGTCCGCGGTGCTGAAAAAGGAAGCTCCCCATATCATCGAGAAGAGGGGCCTCGGGAAGGCGACCGTGAACTTCAAGCTGCGTGACTGGGTATTCTCCCGCCAGCGTTACTGGGGCGAGCCGATCCCGATCATCCACTGTCCGGACTGCGGAAATGTGCCGGTTCCGGAGGAAGAGCTTCCGCTGACCCTGCCCGAGGTGGAATCCTACGAACCCACAGGAACCGGAGAATCCCCGCTTGCAGGCATTGAAGAATGGGTGAACTGCACCTGCCCGGTCTGCGGCAAGGCAGCGAAGCGGGAGACCAACACTATGCCTCAATGGGCAGGCTCCTCATGGTATTTCCTGCGCTATGTGGACAATCATAATGACAAAGAACTGGTGTCCAGGGAGAAGGCGGACGAGATGCTTCCGGTGGATATGTATATCGGCGGTGTGGAGCATGCAGTACTGCATCTGTTGTATTCCCGGTTCTATACCAAGTTCCTGCACGATATCGGGGTAGTGGACTTTGACGAGCCCTTCCAGAAGCTGTTCAACCAGGGAATGATCACCGGAAAGAACGGGATCAAGATGAGCAAGTCTAAGGGAAATGTGGTATCACCGGACGACCTGGTGCGGGATTACGGCTGCGATTCCCTGCGGATGTACGAACTGTTCGTAGGACCTCCGGAGCTGGACGCAGAGTGGGATGACCGCGGAATCGACGGGGTCAATCGTTATCTGAAACGTCTCTGGAATCTGGTGATGGAGAGCAAGGATGCGAACGTAAAGCCGAACAAGGAGATGCTGAAGCTGCGCAACAGGATGATTTATGATATCACGATGCGTCTGGAGAGTTTCAGCCTGAATACGGTGATCTCCGGGTTCATGGAGTATAACAATAAGTTTATCGAACTGGCGAAGAAGACCGGCGGGATTGACAAGGAAACTCTGGAGGCGGTTGCGGTGCTGCTGTCCCCGTTTGCGCCTCATTTTGCGGAGGAGATGTGGGAGCAGCTGGGGCATGGTAAGACCGTGTTCCGGGCGGGATGGCCGAGTTATGACGAGGCGTATATGAAGGACGACGAGATCGAGATTCCTGTGCAGGTGAACGGGAAGACGAAGGTGGTCGTGTCCATTCCGGCGGATGCGGATCAGGATGCTGCCATTGCGGCAGGGAAGGAAGCACTGGGGGATAAATTGAGCGGGAATATTGTGAAGGAGATTTATGTTCCGGGGAAGATTATTAATATTGTAGCGAAATAAAACAGACGGGAATGAAAGCTTGAAAAATGATTATATCTATCTAAAAAGCTTTCTAACTATAGCAGGTGTAAATCTGACAGAGCTTGACAGGATAAAAGAGTGATCAAAATCAGAGTGTAAAGTCTTTATTGAATGATCAAGGGCTTTGCACTCTTTTTAATTGGTGTAAAAAAATTTGCTGTGCTTTCAATCCTTTATTTTCCGGAAAAAAGAAATAGCTGTCATTACATGGAGTATAGTGGCGGCTTTTTTTGTAAATGAGAAAAGAACGTTAGTTCGAAAAAGTGCTTGCAATCATCAAGGAGGTATGTTATCATTAAAAAAAGAACAAATGTTTTGAATCTATACTGAACGCCAGATAAATCTGCCGTACAGTATCATGTGATGCGCACAGCCGCATGAGGAATTATGCCGCTTTGCGGCTGCGGCTGGCGCGATACTCACGGCAGATTTCATCGGCCGTGAGTATAATTGATAAAGTGCTCTGAGAAAAGAAGGTGTGAGGGAGTTGTCGGAGAAGATTCAGGTTCAGATGTCCATGTATGATAAGCTGCAGATTTTATCAGATGCGGCGAAGTATGATGTGGCCTGTACGTCCAGCGGGGTAGACCGCAAGGGGGATGGGACGGGGATGGGAAACTGCCGGGCGGCGGGTCTCTGCCACAGCTTTTCTTCGGACGGCAGATGCATCTGCTTGCTGAAGATCTTATTTACCAATGAGTGTATCTATGACTGCAAGTATTGTATCAACCGTTCGTCCAATGATGTGGTCAGGACTTCTTTTACACCGGAGGAGGTCTGCACGCTGACGATGGAGTTTTACCGGAGGAATTATATCGAGGGGCTGTTTTTGAGTTCCGGGATTTTGAAGAGTCCTAATTATACGATGGAGTTGATCTATGCGACGCTTTACAGGCTGCGGAAGGTATGCAATTTTCAGGGGTATATCCATGTGAAGGCGATTCCGGGGACGGATGCAAAGCTGCTTGAGAGGGTAGGGTTTCTGGCGGATCGGATGAGTGTGAATTTAGAACTCCCCACTGCCGAGGGGCTGCGTCTCCTGGCGCCCCATAAGAACAGGAAGAATATTCTTGCTCCGATGCGCCTGGTACAGAATAAGATGCAGGAGAATAAGCAGGAAATCGTAGTGTATAAGAATGCGCCGCGGTTCGTGCCGGCAGGGCAGAGTACCCAGATGATTGTCGGGGCAACTCCTGAGACCGACTATCAGATTCTGAATGTGGCGGAGGCTTTATACCGGAAGTTCGGGCTAAAGAGAGTATTCTATTCCGCATTTGTGGCAGTGAATGAAGACAAGGCATTGCCGGCCAGAACAGGGGAGGGTCCCCCGCTTTTGCGGGAGCATCGGCTGTATCAGGCGGACTGGCTGCTTCGGTTTTACCGTTTTGAGGCAAAAGAGCTGTTGGATGAAGAACATCCGAATTTTAATATTTTTCTGGATCCCAAGTGCAATTGGGCTTTGAAGCACCTGGAGCAGTTCCCTGTGGAGGTGAACCGGGCGGATTACAATATGCTGCTTCGGGTTCCGGGAATCGGGGTGAAATCGGCCATGCGTATCGTGAAGGCCAGACAGATGGGGGTGCTGAAGTTTGAAGATCTTAAGAAAATGGGTGTGGTGCTGAAGCGTGCGCTGTATTTTCTGACATGTAGCGGAAAGATGATGTACCGCACCAGGCTGGATGAAGACTACATTACCCGGAACCTGCTCAATACAAAGGAGCGACTTCCGGATACCGTGACAGGCATGACGTACCGGCAGCTCTCTCTGTTCGATGATATGAATTATACGGACAGCCAGGCAGCGCAGCTCCTTCGGTGACAGGAAGAACGGATGAAGGATTCCGGTGCGGAAAGAAAACAATCATAAACATGTTGAGATTGGGGTGAGCTCAGTATGAAAAAAGTATATATCTGCAATGACACGATAACCGGGATCTTTTCCGCAATCTATGACGCCTGGAAGGAAAGCCGGGACAAGGAGGCGGGAATCGAACTGAGGGGGAGGCTGGATACACAGCTGTTCTGCGAGTATGCGGAAGTCAGGGAAGAGGAGCGTAAGGCTCTGGCTGTGGAAAAGCTGATTCGAAATCATATGGGTTATAACACGTATTGGGATATTTATCACGCGCTTTTATCAGAACATTCCAAAAAGGCGGAAGCGGTGTTCCATGTCATGCAGGCTGCGCGTACGGTTGGAAACAGTAAAAGGATCATGGAACATCTGTCTGATCCCGATGTAGCCTGTGTGTTTGAACTAAGCAGAAAGGTGGCAAATGAAGCCCATCAGTTCATGGAGTTTATTCGTTTCCGTGAGCTGGAGAATGGAGTGCTCTTTTCAGAGATCACACCTAAGAGCAGGGTGCTGACCTGTATCGCAGATCATTTTACGGATCGCTTTCCGCTGGAAAACTGGATGATCTATGATAAGACACACCAGGAGTTCATCGTACACCGCGACAGGCATCCGTGGGTGCTTGTAAGCGGAGAGTGTCTGAATCGGGAAGAAGCGGAAAAAATATCAAAAGCGGAGGCTGAATTTGAGAAGCTGTGGCAGGGATTTTTCCAGTCGATTGCCATAAAGGAGCGGGAGAATCCGACCTGCCAGAGAACCCATCTGCCGCTTCATTTCCGGCAGGATATGACGGAGTTTGGGCCGATCCGGGAGCCTGATTTCATTAAAGCATAAAAACACTGCATTCGCGCAAAAACTATTGTATTATCAAGCCTGACAGATTAAGATAGAATCAACATCAGGGAGTTACTCGTATTCTCACTTAGGAACTGTCACAAAATAACATGCAACTATGACTCAGGATAAAACTTCATATGCAAGGCGGAGGAATGAGGCGTACCGGGGTACGTCGATTGACGGCGCTGTGTGCCAGCGACACACGTTTAGCGCGGACCGAAACGGAGTGTAGACCAACGCAGTATATGAAGTTTTAGACGAGTCAAAGTTGTAAGTTATTTAGGGACAGTTCCTTACGGTACACCGGATGAAACTATACGGAAAGAAGGAGGTAGCATGGAGAGAGAGGTTTTTATATGGCTCGGACTGCTGATTTTGTTTCTTATTATTGAGATCGCGACTGTCGGGCTGACGTCGATCTGGATGGCCGGAGGAGCGGTGGCCGCATTGCTCTTCAATATAGCAGGGCTGGATATCTGGTGGCAGACAGGAGCTTTTCTGGCCGTATCATTCTTACTGCTGATTTTTACCCGCCCGTTTGCGGTAAAATACATAAATTCCCATCATGAAAAAACAAATTATGAGGGAATTATCGGAAAAGTGGTTAGAATAACAGAGACCGTGAATAACCGGCAGGAGCTGGGAACCGCAGTTGTGAACGGGCTGGAATGGATGGCCCGGACAGAGGACGACAAAGTCATTCTGCAGCCGGGGGATCTGGCAAAGGTCGTGAATATCTCAGGGGTAAAGCTGATTGTAAAAAAGTATGAGGAGGAATAGAGTATGAATCTTGGAATCATTATTGTCATTATCATCTTGATCATTGTTCTTTTAATTCTTATTTCAAATATCAAGATCGTGCCTCAGGCACATGCCTATGTCCTGGAACGCCTGGGCGGATATAAGGAAACGTGGAGCGTAGGGCTGCATTTTAAGATGCCGATTCTGGATAAGGTGGCAAAAAAAGTTTCTTTGAAGGAACAGGTCGTTGATTTTGATCCGCAGGCTGTGATTACGAAGGATAACGTTACGATGCAGATAGATACGGTCGTATTCTTCCAGATCACGGATCCAAAGAAATATGCATACGGTGTGGAGAGTCCCATTGCGGCGATCGAGAATCTGACTGCCACGACACTGCGTAATATCATCGGCGACCTTGAACTGGATGAGACACTGACTTCCAGAGAGACGATCAACACAAAGATGCGGACGATTCTGGATATCGCGACGGACGAATGGGGAATCAAGGTCAACCGTGTGGAACTGAAAAATATCATGCCTCCGAAGGCAATCCAGGATGCCATGGAAAAGCAGATGAAAGCGGAGCGTGAGAGAAGAGAGGCAATTCTTCGCGCGGAAGGCGAGAAGAAATCTACCATACTTGTAGCGGAAGGTGAGAAGGAATCCGTAATCCTGGAAGCAGAGGCTTCTAAGGAGGCGGCGATTCTGAAAGCGGAAGCGGAAAAGCAGAAACGGATCCGGGAGGCGGAAGGCCAGGCGGAAGCGATCCGTACGGTACAGAAAGCAACTGCGGAGGGTATTGAGTTTGTGAAAGCGGCAGGCGCGGATCAGGCAGTTCTGACACTCAAGAGTCTGGAGGCATTTGTAAAAGCGGCTGACGGCCAGGCCACGAAGATCATTATTCCGTCCGAACTGCAGGGAATCGCAGGACTGACGAAGACCATCGCAGAAGTTGCACGTATAGATGACGCAAGGCCGGAGTGAACAAGGGATGGCAAGAATACTGATACTGGAAGATGAGAGCGAAAGCAGGAAAGCCCTGAAAAAAATGCTGCGGAACATTTCCGCAGAGATCACGGTGGATGCGGCAGCAGACCTGGCGGAAGCCAGGCTGCTGCTTGACGGCACCGTTTCTTTTGATCTATTCTTTCTGGACGTGAATCTAAAGCCAGGCGAAAATGGGGATACATCCGGTTTCCTGTTTGCGGAAGAGCTCCGGAGGATCCGGCGGTATGAGTTCACGCCGCTGGTGATGATCACCTCGGTTGCCGGACTGGAGATGGAGGCTTACCGGAAGCTGCATTGCTACCAATATGTGGTGAAGCCTTACGTACAGACGGAGATAGAGGAGATCGTCCGTAAGGTCTTATTCCACCTTCATACGGAAAAAAGGTCCTTCATCATGGTAAAAAGAAATGGGATCAATTATAAAATATTCTGCGACGAGATCCGGTTCTTTCGGGCGATTCCGAGAGGGGTGTGTATCTATCTCAAAGAGGAACAGATTGAAGTGCCGTATCTCTCCATCCATAAGCTGCTTGAAAAGCTGCCAGAGGATATGTTCTTTCAGTGTCACAGGACATTCGTGGTAAATCGAAGTGCCGTTAAGTATTATGATCTGGTCAACCAGGTGATCCAGGTGGAAGGCTCCTCGGAGTGGATCGATATCGGGGTCACATTCAAACCGGAGGTCAGGAGGCTCCTGCATGGTGAAAGTCAGCAATAAGCTCATCTATAGAATTTTATGTACGTTATCTATGTTAATTGGACTATATCTGGTGACAGATCTGATGTTTAGCGGCACGCTGAATATAAAAATGATCATTGTGTTCATCCTGGTCATGACAGGAATCATATGGGGAGCGATAGACTGGAAGATCAGCAGTGACCTGATCCGAAATCAGGAAAAGGAACTGAAGATGTACCGGCTCTATATCCGGCCATTGGAAGAGCTGGTCAAGGAAATACGGGCCAGGCAGCATGAATTTGACAATCATATCAATGCGATCCTGAATATGCATCTGACGGTAGACAATTATGAGGAACTGGTGGAGAAGCAGTCACAGTATATTTTGGACATTCGCCGCGACAGCGCCAGTAAGTTTCTGCCTCTTCTGAGAATCAGCGATAAGGTTTTGGCAGGATTTCTGTACAGTAAGATTGTCAGCTCTCCGGAAAATATAGACACAGACGTCGAGGTGCGCAACTGGCAGATCCTGTCCGGAACTTCCGAGCACAGTCTGATCGAGATTGTGGGGGTACTGGTAGACAATGCCTACGAAGCTTCCATGGAAGCGGGAGGCCGGGTCAAAATATTTCTGGATTCCCGGGAGGATAAGATGGTGTTTGAAATCCTGAATGAATACCGGAGGCTTCCCTTTGAGGAATTGGAAAAATTTTTCGAAAACGGGTATACGACGAAGGATGCGAAGGCCGGAAGACGCGGCATCGGACTTGCACGTGTCAAATCTCTGATACAAAAAGCAAACGGAGAAATTACGGTCGCTCAGGAGATCATAGAAGAAAAAAATTACATCCATATTACAGTTGTGGTATAATAAAAGAGACATGAAGAAAGAAGGCATTTTGTCGTTACAATGAGCCGTGAATAGTAACAAATGGCGGCGTGAGTTGCAGGGTATGCATGGTAAAGGTGTCACCTGCAACAAGCAACTGGAAAGATGGGAAAAATGGAAGCAGAACAGGTGATTAAAATTTCGGTCCGGAATCTTGTGGAGTTCATTCTTCGCGAGGGGGATATTGACAATCGAACTACAGGCGGTATGGAACGGGATGCCATGCAGCAGGGAAGCAGAATCCACCGCAAGCTCCAGAAGCGGATGGGTTCCGGTTATCGTGCGGAAGTTCCGTTAAAGCAACAGTGTCCCTGCGATGGTTTCATTCTTCAGGTGGAAGGACGCGCAGACGGCATCTTTGTGGAAGAAGGCCGGACAGTCATTGACGAGATCAAGGGAGTCCTGCGGGATCTGGAACAGGTCAGAGAGCCTGCGGGCATCCATCTGGCTCAGGCGAAGTGCTATGCATACATGTATGCTTCCCAGAACACGATGGAAGAGATAGATGTACAGATGACCTACTGCAATCTGGAAACGGAGGAGATCAAACGATTTCGGCAGTCATATCGCTGTGAGGAGCTAAAACTATGGTTTGGCGAGCTGATCCATGCCTATGAAAAGTGGGCAGGATTTCAGATCGAATGGAGAAATAAGCGAAAGGAATCTATCCGCAGGACGGAATTTCCGTTTCCTTACCGCGAGGGCCAGAGGGAGCTGGCGGCCGCCGTATACCGCACGATCTTGCGCCGGAAAAAGCTGTTCATCCAGGCGCCTACCGGAGTGGGAAAGACGATGGCAACCGTTTTTCCGGCGGTGCGGGCTATAGGAGAGGATCTGGGAGAGAAGATCTTCTATCTCACGGCGAAGACTATCACCCGGACGGTGGCGGAGCAGGCGTTTCAGACGCTGCGGAGCCAGGGGCTTCTTTTTAAGACGATCACGCTGACCGCAAAGGAAAAAATCTGTTTTTGCGAGAATACAGAGTGCAACCCGGATGCGTGTCCCTATGCAAAAGGGCATTTTGACCGGGTCAATGACGCAGTGTTCGATCTGATCACGAAAGGCTGTGAGCTGACGAGAAGTGTACTCGAAGCGCAGGCGGAGAGATATCGGGTATGTCCTTTCGAAATGTCACTGGATGTATCGATCTGGGTAGATGCCGTGATCTGTGATTATAATTATGTGTTTGATCCGAATGCGCATCTAAAACGTTTTTTCTCAGAGGGGAACAAGGGGGGCTATCTGTTTCTGGTGGATGAGGCACATAACCTGGTGGAACGCGGACGGGAAATGTACAGTGCCGAGATTTATAAAGAAGATATTTTAAGAATCAGGAGGCTCGTGAAGACAGAAGATCCGAAGCTGGCGAAACGGCTGGAAGAGTGCAACCGGCAGCTTCTGGAGATGAAGCGGGAGTGTGAAGATTATATGATACTGAATACGGCAGACAGATCCGAGTGTGAAGTCAGCGGATATCAGGTCGTGGACAGTGTAGCTCATATTTCGCTGAAATTGATGAATGTGTTTGGAGAGCTGGAGCACTATCTGGAGGAATGCCGGGATCCGGATAAGAGGGAGGAAGTTCTGGAGTTTTATTTTCAGGTGAGGGATTTCCTGAACATTTATGATATATTGGATGATAACTATACAGTGTATGCGGAGCTGGAACGGCAGGGACGGTTCAGGCTGAAGCTGCTCTGTGTAAATCCTTCGGTGAATCTGCAGGCTTATCTGGAACAGGGAAACAGTACGATATTCTTTTCTGCTACATTACTTCCGATCCAATATTATAAAAAGCTGCTGAGTGTGGAAAAGGAGGATTATGCAGTCTATGCAGAGTCTCACTTTCCCGCAGAGAACAGGTTGATTCTTCTGGCGACGGATGTCAGTACGAGGTATACCATGCGCGGAAAGGGAATGTATCAGAAGATTGCGCGGTATATCCTGCGGACCATCCGAGCGAAAAAGGGCAATTATATGATCTTCTTTCCATCTTATCGTTTTTTGGAAGACGTATATGAATTCTTTCAGACAGAGATGGAGGCGGAAGAGGAAATCGAATGTATCATCCAGACACAGCGGATGGGAGAAGAGGCAAGGGAGATCTTTCTGGAGAACTTTGAGGAAGAGAGAGAGGGCTCTCTCGCAGGCTTCTGTGTGATGGGAGGGATCTTTTCAGAGGGGATTGATCTGACAAAGGACCGGCTGATCGGAGCAGTGATCGTGGGGACAGGTCTTCCCCAGGTGTGCAATGACCGTGAGATCCTGCGTTCTTACTTTGACAGGAGAAAGCTGTCCGGTTTTGATTATTCATACCTGTATCCCGGTATGAATAAAGTACTGCAGTCTGCCGGACGGGTGATTCGTACGGAGGAAGATCAGGGGGTGATCCTTCTGCTGGATGAACGGTTTCTGGGACGGCAGTATCAGGAGACTTTCCCAAGAGAATGGAAGGGGATACAAAAGTGCAGACTAGAGACGCTGGATGAGAAATTGAAAACTTTCTGGGGAAACGGAAGGATTTAGTCAAAATACCATATTTTGCTTAACTTTCGGGGCTTCACGCCGATATATTGTACAGAGGGATGTTAATTGGTTTTCCTAATGAAAAGAAAAGGAGGAAATGAAGTGAAAATCAGTAATGACTATTTGTATAATAATGTTGCCAATACCAATGCAGCTAATGTAGCTAATGCGGCCGCAGCTTCCAGGCTTGCTTCCGAGAAGGATGGTTCGGCAGATTCCGCGGCAGTGAGTGCGGCAGCTCCCAATACTGACCGTGTAGAATTCAGCGCTGACACGAAAGTAACGACGAAGATGAGTGATGCTGACAGGGCGGCTCTGGTAGAAAGCCTGAAGTCAGACATGGACAACCAGATGTCACGCTTCACCAATATGATGATGCAGACATTCAACAAGCAGGGAATCACAGGACTTACGGCAGGCAGCGATGCCTTCTGGCGTCAGATCGCAAGCGGTAACTTTACTGTAGACGCGAAGACAAAGGCAGAAGCTCAGCAGGCGATCTCCGAGGACGGATATTGGGGAGTGAAGCAGACATCTCAGAGAATCTTCGATATGGCTAAGGCTATTGCAGGTGACGATACTGCTATGATGAAGAAGATGCAGGACGCTGTGGAAAAGGGATTTGATCAGGCAACTGCGGCATGGGGCAAGTCACTTCCGAGTATCAGCCACGATACACACGATGCAGTTAACGCGATGTTCGATGACTATTACAAGAATGCCGGAGTAGAAAAGTAAGAATACATACTAAAAAGATAAAGTATGATGAGAGATGTGCAAAAAAGAGCCGATACGGATGTAAGACCCGTATCGGCATTTATATACTGAGCGCCAGATAAATCTGCCGCTCAATATTATGTGATGCACACAGCCGCATAAGGAAATCTGCCGCCTTGCGGCTGCGGCTGGCGCAATACTCACGGCCGTGAGTATCATTCGATTGCGATATATTTTGGCTGTTCCTCGATGGCCTTCGGAACTTCCTTTGGAATGTTAAGGCGCAGGATGCCATCGGAGAAGGCAGCTTTAATATCTTCCTGTGTAAGTTCCTTTCCGACATAAAAGCTGCGGTTGCAGGAACCGGTATAGCGTTCTTTGCGGATGCATTTTCCTTTGGTATCGTGTTCTTCTTTTGATTCGTTTTTTGATGCAGTGATGGTGAGATATCCGTCTTTCAGATCGGCTTTGATATCTTCCTTTTTATATCCGGGAAGTTCCATCTCTACCACGTAGTTTGCATCGTTTTCGTGTATATCTGTCTTCATGATCTGTGATGTGGTATTTTCAAAAGGCCTTTCAAAAAACGGATCGTTAAAAAAGCTGTTTATAAAATTTCTGTTTGATAATAACATATGTCATACCTCCATTTGAAAACTATTGTTATCTTTGTGCTATAGAAACTATAGCACAAATTATTAGCACTGTCAACAAGAGAGTGCTAATAATTTGTGAATAAATTGTGAACCATATAAAATCAGAATGTCCCTGATACAGGAATTTTATACATAAATTTTTACCCGGAAAAGGATATCGTGACAAAGAGAAACTCTCAGGGAAAACAGTGCTTGACAATTTATGTGTTGTCCTGTAAAATCTATCTCCATATTGATTATATTTTATAGATTTGGAATGGAGAAAAAATGAAGGACAGACTGACAAAAAGTGATGTGGAGAAAATCAAGGAGGAGATAGAGCACCGAAAGCTTGTGGTGAGAAAGGAAGCCATTGAAGCGGTAAAGGAAGCCCGGGCGCACGGCGATCTGAGTGAGAACTTTGAGTACCATGCGGCAAAGAAGGATAAGAATCAGAATGAGAGCAGGATCCGGTATCTGGAACGGATGCTGAAAAATGCGGTCATCATAGACGACAGTTCAAAAGAGGATGAGGTTGGAATCAATAATACGGTGGAGCTTTATATCGAAGAGGATGATGAGACAGAAGTCTACAGACTGGTTACCTCCATCCGGGGCAGTTCTCTAAACGGGCTGATCAGTATCGAGTCACCCATGGGAAAAGCGATCATCGGGCATAAGGTCAATGACAGGGTTTATATCAAGGTAAGCGACGATTATGGATATTATGCGGTTATCAAGAGGATCGAGAACACCCAGGAAGAGGAAGAAGATCATATACGCAGTTTTTGAAAACGGACTTTTGACGGGCAAATCATATATCTGGCGGCGGCAGAAAAGGGCCGGAGCCGGGCGGGCGTAACAAAAAAGCATCTATAGTACTTATAGATGCTTTTTTATTTATATTACGATTTTTATGTTTTGCATATCAGAGGCTTCCGTAGTTTTTTTGTAATGGGAAAGCAGAGAGCTCACTTTCTTCCGCAAGCCTGTTTTTTTCGCCGAGCTTTTCTGAGTCGATCTCTAAATTTTTATTTGCCGTAGAGAGCATCAGCTTAATCCGGTTGAGCTGGTTGACTTCGCTTGCCCCCGGGTCAAAATCAATGGCGACCACATTGGACTGGGGATAGAGCCTGCGTAATTCCTTGATGACTCCTTTTCCGACCACATGGTTTGGCAGGCAGGCAAAGGGCTGGGTACATACGATGTTTTCCGTACCGCTATGTATCAGTTCCAGCATTTCTCCGGTCAGGAACCAGCCTTCTCCGGTCTGATTTCCCAGGGAGACGATTCCGGAAGCCATTTCTGCCAGCTTCTCGATCGGTGTGGGAGGATCAAAATGCCTACTTGCCTGAAATGCCTTTGTGGCGGGGGCGCGGAACCATTCCAGCACCTTGATTCCAAGATTTCCGAGGGTGGCCTTGGATTTCTCCAGTCCTAAATGGGATACCTTGAAATTCTGATTGTAGAAGCAGTACATCAGGAAATCCAGAAGATCCGGGACGACTGCCTCCGCACCTTCGCTTTCCAGCAACTCCACCAGGTAATTGTTTGCGGCGGGAAGAAATTTTACAAGGATCTCTCCCACGACGCCGACCTTTGGTTTCCGGATATCCTGAAGCTCCAGATTGTCAAAATCCTGAATGATATCCCGGCAGAGCTTTTTGAACCCGCTTCGGGAAGGATATCCGTGGGACAGGAATTGCCTGCAGATCTCCACCCATTTCCGGTGCATGGCATTTGTGCTTCCAGGTACGGCCTCGTAAGGGCGTATCCGGTACACACATTTCATAAAAATATCTCCAAGTACGAGACTGTAGATTCCGCGCAGTATCAGGATCGGCGTCAGCTTAAATCCCGGGTTTTCCTCCAGGCCGCTTAAGTTCAGAGAGATCACCGGGATATGAGAATAGCCGGCCTTTTTCAGCGCCCTGCGGATAAATCCGATGTAATTGGAGGCACGGCAGCCGCCCCCGGTCTGAGTAATAATCACCGCCAGATGGCTGGTATCATATTTACCGGATAAAATCGCGTCCATGATCTGCCCGACTACCATCAGAGAAGGATAGCAGGCGTCGTTGTTTACATATTTTAATCCCACGTCCACGGCCTGCTTGTTGTCATTCGGAAGAACCTCGATCTTGTAGCCTGAGGCCTGAAAAGCTGGCTCGAGCAGTTCAAAATGGATCGGCGACATCTGGGGGCAGAGGATGGTATAGGTCCTGCGCATCTCCTTTGTGAAAGGAATCTTCTCAATGGAGGCCGGACAGATATTCCGCTTCGCATTCCGCTGTTCCCGCACACGGATCGCTGCCAGCAGGGAGCGTACACGGATCCGGGCAGCCCCAAGGTTATTCACCTCATCGATCTTGAGTGTGGTATAGATCTTATCGGAGCTGGTGAGAATTTCCGCCACCTGATCCGTGGTGACCGCATCCAGGCCGCATCCGAAGGAATTTAACTGAATGAGATCCAGATTATCCACCGTCTTTACATAATTTGCCGCCGCATACAGACGGGAATGGTACATCCACTGGTCCATCACGTTGAGAGGGCGCTCTACCGGATGCAGGTGGGACACGGAGTCCTCGGTCAGAACCGCGATATTGTAGGATGTAATCAGCTCAGGCAGACCGTGGTTGACCTCCGGGTCAATGTGATAGGGGCGTCCGGCAAGTACGATGCCGCGGTTCCCGGTGTCATTCAGAAACTGAATCGTCTCTTCCCCTTTTCTGCGCATATCCTCACGGCACGCCGCCAGCTCGGTCCATGCCTCATGTACGGCAGTACGGATCTCCTCGGCGGAGATCGAGAACTTTTGGGAAAGCTCTTCCGTCAGCCGGAGAGAGATGGTTTCTTCGCTCCGGAAGCTTAAGAACGGGTGGATAAAATCAACCTCGCCCTTTACGATGGGGTCCATATTGTTCTTAATATTCTCCGGATAGGAGGTGACAATGGGGCAGTTGTAATGGTTGTTGGCATCCTCGAATTCCTTCCTCTCATAGGGGATCGAAGGGTAGAAAATATGTCTCACGCCTTCGTTGATCAGCCACTGTATATGCCCGTGGGCCAGCTTTGCCGGATAACATTCGGATTCGCTGGGGATGGATTCGATCCCCAATTCATAAATTTTTCTGGTAGAAGCCGGGGAGAGTACTACCCGGAACTTCAGTTTTGTAAAGAATGTAAACCAGAAGGGATAATTCTCATAAATATTCAGCACACGCGGAATCCCGATGGAACCCCGGAAGGCTTCTTCCCTTTTCAGCGGGGTATAGCCGAAATAGCGCTTCATCTTATAATCGAACAGATTGGGCACCTGGTTGACAGATTTTTCCTTGCCCAGTCCCCGCTCGCAGCGATTCCCGGTGATAAAACGCCTTCCGCCGCTGAAATGGCTGACAGTCAGCCGGCAGTTGTTGGTACAGCCCTTACACTTAGTCATCGTGGTGGAGTATTCCAGGGCGTTGATGTCCTCAATAGAGAGCATGGTCGTTCCTTCGCATTCCGTATAACGCTCCCGGGCGATCAGAGCGGCGCCGAAAGCTCCCATGATTCCGGCGATATCCGGCCGGATGGCCTCGCAGTTCGCGATCTTCTCGAAGCTGCGCAGGACGGCGTTGTTGTAGAAAGTTCCGCCCTGTACGACGATATGCTCTCCCAGTTCGGACGCATCCGATACCTTGATGACCTTGAACAGGGCGTTCTTGATCACGGAATAGGCAAGCCCCGCGGAAATATCCGCCACCGCAGCCCCTTCCTTCTGAGCCTGCTTTACCTTGGAATTCATGAATACGGTACAGCGGGTTCCCAGGTCAATAGGGTTGCGCGCATATAAGGCTTCATGTGCGAAATCTTCTACGGTATAATTCAGGGATTTCGCAAAGGTCTCAATAAAAGAGCCGCAGCCGGAAGAGCAGGCCTCGTTGAGCTGGACGCTGTCCACGGTCTGATTTTTGATCTTGATGCATTTCATGTCCTGGCCGCCGATGTCCAGAATGCAGTCCACATCCGGCTCGAAATATGATGCGGCATAGTAGTGGGACACAGTCTCAACCTCGCCTTCATCCAGAAGGAGAGCGGCCTTGATCAGCGCTTCTCCATAGCCGGTAGAGCAGGAGTGGACGATCTCCACATCCCCGGGAAGCTGACGGTAGATATCCTTGATGGCCCGGATGGTGGTGCCAAGGGGATCCCCCTCATTATTGTGGTAAAAGGAATACAAGAGCGTCCCGTCTTCGCCGACAAGGGCGGCTTTGGTTGTGGTAGAGCCGGCATCGATCCCTAAGAAAGCCTTTCCGTGATAGGAAGCCAGATCTCTCACAGGAACCTGATGCCTGTTGTGGCGGCTGATAAATGCTTCGTATTCCATGGTGGACGTAAAGAGCGGTTCCATCCGGTCCACTTCGAATTCCATCTGGATCTTGCCCGCCAGACGTTCCTGCAGTTCCCTCAGCGGTACTTTTGCCTCATTCTTCGCGTTCAGCGCGGAACCGATGGCGGCAAAAAGGTGGGACTTGTGCGGAACAATCGTATGCTCGTCATCCAGCTTTAAGGTCCGGACAAACGCTTCCCGCAGCTCGGATAAAAAGTGCAGAGGACCACCCAGAAAAGCCACATGTCCGCGGATCGGCTTCCCGCAGGCCAGCCCGCTGATCGTCTGGTTCACCACTGCCTGAAAAATGGAAGCGGCCAGATCTTCCTTGGAAGCTCCCTCGTTGATCAGCGGCTGGATGTCAGATTTTGCAAATACACCGCAGCGGGCCGCGATAGAGTAGAGTGCTTTATAATTTTTTGCATAGGTATTGAGTCCGGAAGCATCCGTCTGCAGAAGAGATGCCATCTGGTCAATGAACGAGCCGGTACCTCCGGCACAGACACCGTTCATACGCTGCTCCACATTTCCGCCTTCAAAATAAATGATCTTCGCGTCTTCTCCGCCCAGTTCGATCGCTACGTCTGTCTGAGGCGCGTAGTCCTGCAGCGCGGAAGAAACTGCGATGACTTCCTGCACAAACGGCACCTGGAGATGCCTGGCAAGGGTCAGACCGCCGCTTCCGGTAATGACCGGTGAGACACGGATGGGGCCCAGAGCGTATAAAGCACGGCCAAGCAGATCGGAGAGTGTCTCCTGAATATTGGCAAAATGCCGCTCATAATCGGAGAACAGAACCTCGCGGCTGCTGTTTAGCACCGCGATCTTGACTGTGGTTGAACCGATATCAATTCCCAAGCTATATAAGTCATTTAAATTCATATAATTACCACATCCTTATTTATAAAGATTTTATGACAGTTACTTCCTATTAAATGTTGATTATCTATCGACAACAAAATACATTATACGACATGTTCAAAAAAAAGACAATCGGAAAAGTAAGGGAGTTTTATACAAAATTAACAGAAAAATCATAACATCTATTTGACAAAAACGACTCCTGACGGTACAATTACATTTGTATGATACGAGTGTCAAAAGGTCATGCGTTTCATGACTGCATGAAAAAGCATGAATTTGGAACGCAAAAAACACCGAAAAGCAGACAGTTTTCATAGAAAAATGAGCGGATTTGAGGTGTTTTAGGATTTTGGAAGCGCGAAGCGCGGAGAAATCCGTGTATCATAGTGTCAAAATACCTTTTGACGCTTTCATCATTTGTATGAGAAGATTTTAAGAAAAAGAAAAATGCAGTGATCAAGAAAAAGAGGAGAGGGTGACATTTGAACTGGTTGGATAAATTAGAAAGAAAATTTGGCAGATATGCGATTCCGAACCTGACTATGTATCTGATCGGCGGGTATGTGGTCGGATATGTGATCTCGCTTCTATATCCGGGCCTGCTTGTATGGCTGACGCTGGAACCCGCATATATTTTAAGGGGACAGATCTGGCGGCTCTTTTCCTGGGTGCTTGTGCCGCCCAGCGGAAGCCCTCTTACGATCGTGATCATGATGCTGCTGTATTATCAGCTCGGTACAGCTCTGGAGAGGACATGGGGGGCATTCCGCTACAATGTCTATATTTTTTCCGGGATCCTGTTTACCGTGCTGGGGGCGTTCTTCCTGGCGCTGATCATCGGGATAGGTGTCGTGGGATACGGGGGCTTTTTCAGCACCTATTATATCAATATGTCTATTTTTCTCGCGTTTGCGGCAAGCTATCCGGATATGGAGCTTCTGCTGTATTTTGTACTGCCCATCAAAATCAAGTGGATGGCATATGTATATGTGGCCTATATCCTGTATGACCTGGTCAGGGGAAATTGGATGACGAGGACAGCCATTGTGGCTTCCCTGCTGAATTTTATCCTGTTCTTCCTGTCCGGAAGGAACATACGGCCTTACACACCGAAGGAGCAGGCAAGGAAGCGGAAGTTCAAGAAGCAGGCACGTCCGCACATGACATATGCAGGCGGAGCCATGCACCGCTGCGCGGTATGCGGGAAAACAGAACTGGATGATCCGACACTGGAATTCCGTTTTTGTTCCAAATGTAATGGGAATTTTGAGTATTGCCAGGAGCATCTGTTTACACATGAGCATGTAAAGTGATGAGGATGAGGGGACTTTTGGAGAAAAACTATGGTTTTTAGTTCATTAGTATTTCTTTGTGTATTTTTTCCGGTGGTATTTTTGCTGTATTATCTGATACCCTCCGTTTCTGCCAGGAACGTTCTGCTGATCATCAGCAGTCTGCTGTTCTATGCGTACGGAGAACCTGTCTATGTGCTTCTGATGGTGGGCAGCGCGGGCATGAATTATCTGTATGGGGTTTTGCTTGAGAAGACAGAAAAGAGAAAAGTGATTCTGATCATGGCCGTGTGCACCAATTTTCTGATTCTCGGAATCTTTAAATATGCGGACATGCTGATTGACACGTGCAATTATCTTACAGGGGCGGATATTCCGCTTTTGAGAGTCAGCCTTCCGATCGGAATTTCCTTTTTTACGTTCCAGGCATTGTCCTATGTCGTAGACGTATACAGAGGACAGGTAAGGGCGCAGAAAAATTATGGAAATATGCTGCTCTATATTTCCTTTTTTCCGCAGTTGATCGCCGGTCCTATCGTAAAATATCATGATATCGAACAACAGATCTCACATAGAACATACGACGTGGATGAGATCGCGCGGGGCTTCCGCAGATTTATTGTCGGCCTTTCCAAGAAGGTACTTCTTTCCAATGTGTCCGCCCTGGCAGCGGACGCGGTATTTACTGCGGAATTGTCCAGGATCAACATCTTATCCGCATGGATGGGAGCCGTGTCCTACCTGTTCCAGATTTATTTTGACTTTTCCGGCTACAGTGATATGGCGATCGGGCTGGGGCACATGTTCGGATTTACTTTTCAGGAGAACTTCAATTACCCATATATATCCTGCAGTGTACAGGAATTCTGGCGCAGATGGCATATTTCGCTTTCTACATGGTTCAAGGAATATCTGTATATTCCGCTCGGCGGCAACAGGAAAGGGACGGCACGGACATATGTGAACAGGCTGATTGTGTTCTTCTGTACCGGGTTATGGCATGGGGCCAGCTGGACATTTGTTGTCTGGGGTCTGTATCATGGCCTGTTTTTATTGTTGGAAGGAATCCTGCCGGTGAAAAAGCTGCCCAAAGTACTGGGGCATATCTATACCTTACTGGCAGTCTGTGTTGGATTTGTGATTTTCCGTGCGGAGACGCTTCATCAGGGGATGGCTCTGATCGGAAAGATGTTTACCGGAATGTCTTTCGGACCGGAAGAAATGAGCTTCTGTCTGCGGCAGGTGAATCCGCTGCTCGTGCTGGTCACGGGGATCTGCGTTATCGCCTCCTGTCCGGTGAAGCATCTGAGCGAAAAGTTGCCCGGGCGGTATCGGGAGGCGGCCATCAGGATATGGACTCCCGGATCCTATGTGGGAAGTATCATCCTTTTGGGGTTTAGCATCCTGAGTCTTTCCGGCGGCACCTACAATCCGTTTATTTATTTCCGGTTCTAAACATCAGTTATGAATCCGGGCTTTCGGAAGTGAACTTCCTGCAAAAAGAATGAAATGGATGAGAATATGAAAAAGAAAATCTGGTATCTGATCTATATCGCCGTTGTTCTTCTAATGGTCATGATTCCCTTTGCAGGGATGACCGTGGCGGCGACGAATGAGACAACGGAGAATAAAGAACTGGCGGAAATGCCGAAGCTGAAATCAGACGGGAAATGGAATGTCGGCTATCTGGGGGAACTGGGCGGCTATTTTGAGGAGCATTTTGCGTTCCGGCAGGAGCTGGTGGCGGCCAATGCGGTGCTTAAGGGCGCTCTGCTGGGTGTGTCGGCCTCCGACCAGGTCATTATGGGAAAGGATGACTGGCTTTATTATACAGGGACAATGGATGATTACCTGGGAGAGAATCTGATGTCCGAAAAGGGACTTTACAACGCGGTCTACAATCTCACTCTGATGCAGCAGTATATCGAGAGCAGAGGGAGTAAGTTCATTCTTACCATTGCCCCCAACAAGAATTCGGTTTATGGCAGCAATATGCCGTCCACATATCTGAGGGGAGATGAGAACAACCATTCCCGCCTTGCTCCTTTGCTTGGACAGGCAGGGATTCATTATGTGGACTTATATCATATTTTTGAAAATTCGCACGAATGTCTGTATCTGCACGGAGATTCTCACTGGAATAACAAGGGGGCGCTGCTGGTCTGCAGGAGGCTGTTGGACGCTCTTGGCAAGGAGTATGATGCGTCTGCCTATTCTTCTTATGAGATTCGCAGAGAGCATACCGGTGACCTGGCAGAGATGCTTTATTCCGTGGCCGTGCAGCCGGAGGACAACGTGTATTACGACAGGATCCCGATCTATGCATATGTAAATGATGTGGAAGATGAGGAGGCGGACTGGATCGAGACGATCAATCCGAACGGACAGGGAACTCTTCTGATCTACCGGGATTCCTTCGGAAATTCCATGCTTCCCTTTCTGGCAAATGAATTCGAACATGGATATTTTTCCAGACTGATTCCCTATAATCTGGGGAATCTGGATCAGTACCGGCCGGAATATGTGATCGTAGAACGAGTGGAGAGAAGACTCTCCTTCTTCGCGGAACAGCCCCCTGTCATGGAGGGGCCAATCAGGATCCTGGATAATCTCACCGCGGCAGCGACCGATACAACGATGTCCATAAGGGAGGATGGTTCCTGGTATGTGGTGGAAGGAATTCTGGATCCGAATTATACGGACAGGGATACCGGTATCTATGTGTCTGTCAGGACAGACAGCGGTACATCCGTTACATATGAGGCATTCCGAACTTCGCACAGGGAAGCGGGCGGATGGAATGACGACGGATATAAGCTTTATCTGAGAGGAACTTCGGTTCCGGAGGGGACCGTACATATTGATATCATTATAGAAAATGGAAATACACAAGTACTTGCAAAGACAGAAGATTTTACAAGATAATCTTACAAGATAAAGAACAAAAGACAAAGCAATACAAGAAAGGATGAGATTTTTATGAAAAAAGCAGTAATAGTAAAATTGTTGATTATCGGCGCGGCCTGCATGGTGATTGGGTGCGGCAAGAAAGAAGGAAAGGAGGCTTCGGAAGAACCGAAGACAGGGACGGATCAGGCACAGGAGGTGAGAATAGAAGACAAGCAGTACAGTAAGACGATCGGCCAGGAAACCGCAGATGCTTATAAGCTTTTGCTGACGAATCATACGGGCGGAGAGATTACGGGACTTGCGATCAAAGCATCCATATCCCAGGAGGCTTCTTCGAACCTTTTGCAGGCAGGCATGAAAATTGAATTGGATGAGACCGTATGTGTGTATTATACACCGGAGGCAGAGCACCCGTCTCAGACTGCCTATGATCTCAATTTGTCTTATGCGGACGGGCATGTTGTGGAGATCGCCGGAATCGGACTCGATAGCATGGAACAGGCGGAGCTGTGTTATGAAGATGAAATCGGATTTGTGAAATACAAAAACGGCACATCCGGAGAAATCGTCAGCACAAAGGAGATGGCGCTTGCGTTGAAGGCGCAGAAGCAGGCACAGGCAGCGGCTGCGGAACAGGCACAGAAGGAGCAGCCGGAGACACAGGGGGCAGAGGAACAGACACAGGTGCCGGAACAGGCACAGTATGACCAGTCCGGCTATCAGCCGTCGTACGATGAGCCGACATATTATCAGCCTGCAACGCAGCAGCCGGCAGCTTCGGGCGGACAGGGTTCGGATGTGGGTCAGTCCGGAGAAGGATGTCTTACGGATCCGGTCACGAATCCGGACAATAATTCGGTAGGCCAGACAGGAGAAGGATGTCTTACGGATCCGGTTACGAATCCGGACAATAATTCGGTAGGGCAGACGGGAGAGGGATGCCTTACGGATCCGGTCATAAATCAGGACAATAATTCGGACAGCAATTCGGTAGGGCAGACGGGAGAGGGATGCCTTACGGATCCGGTTCTGAATCAGGGATATGATTCAGATTCGAATTGAAAAAAAGGGTTACTGTTCACTCCTGGGCCGTGCACCACGCTGCACGGTCACAGGCCAGTACGTACTGGGGCTGGAATCCGGCCTCTTGCCGTAAGGCAACTTTAAATAGGCCGGATTCGTTACAGTTCGCTGGCTGGCCAGTGAACTGTAACGAAAAAGGAACCATAGATCTGAAAAAAGGGAGAAAACAATGAAGAAAACAAAAATAGTATGTACAATGGGACCAAGTACGGATGACAAAGAGGTATTGCGCAGTATTATCCGGGGCGGGATGGACGTGGCGCGTTTTAACTTTTCACATGGGACACATCCGGAACAGAAAGCCAGAATGGATATGCTGAAGATGGTCCGGGAGGAAGAGCATTCCAATACGGCGATCTTGCTCGATACAAAGGGGCCGGAGATCCGTACCGGTGTATTGAAGGACGGCAAAAAGGTGAAGCTCGAAGCAGGCGAGATGATCACGCTTACCCCGGAAGATATCATGGGGGATGCACAGAAAGTATCCATCACTTATGAAGGCCTGGCGGAAGATGTGGATCGGGGAAAGAAGATATTGATCGATGACGGCCTGATCGAGCTGGAAGTGGTAAAAAAAGTCGGAAAGGATATTGTATGCCGGATCCTCAACGGGGGCGAGCTGGGAGAACGCAAAGGAATCAATGTCCCCAATGTTCCGGTCCGGCTTCCGGCTATAACGGAAAAGGATAAGGAAGATATCAAGTTCGGCGTGGAACAGGATATTGATTTTATCGCGGCCTCTTTTGTGCGCAACGCGGAATGTATCCTGGAGATCAAGGCTTATCTGAAATCTCTGCATGCCCAGTATATTCCGATCATCGCCAAGATCGAAAACGCGGAAGGAATCCGCAACATTGACGAGATCATCCGCGCGGCGGACGGGATCATGGTGGCACGCGGGGATCTGGGAGTGGAGATTCCGGCCGAGGAGCTTCCTTATCTGCAGAAAATGCTGATTCAGAAATGCAACAGTAATTTTAAAACCGTAATCACAGCTACCCAGATGCTGGATTCTATGATCCGGAATCCCCGTCCTACCAGAGCGGAAGTGACGGATGTTGCCAATGCGGTCTATGACGGCACGGACGCGGTGATGCTCTCCGGGGAGACTGCTGCCGGAAAATATCCGCTTGAGGCGCTGAAGATGATGGTGCATATTGTAGAGAACGCGGAACAGCACCTGAATTATGACATGCTGCTTTCCCAGGCCGGAGACCACCTGAAATCAAGTGTTTCCACGGCAATCGGATATTCCTCCGTACTGGCCGCGGCCAATCTGGACGCAAAATGCATCATTACACCCTCTGTGTCCGGCGCGACCACACGATATGTGTCCAATATGAAGCCCAGGCAGGAGATTCTCGGGGTTACACCCAGCGACAGGGCACTCCGCAGGATGTCCATTTACTGGGGAGTGACGCCGCTGAAATCTCTGGAATTCAGCACGACGGATGATGTCTGTAACGGCGCGATCGAGCTTGCACAGGTAAAACAGTTCGTGGACACGGGAGATATCGTTGTCCTTACGGCAGGGATGCCGTCACCGAACGTACGGGAAGAAATCGGCGGAGTAAGTAATATGATGCGGATCGCTACAATAGAGTAGTTATAATAGAGCAAAGACAGCAGTAGGGCAGGTTATACTTTTGAAAAAGAGGAGAGAAATGAAAGGATTGCGGTGGATTCTAGGCGGAGCAGCATCTCTTGCCATGGTGGTCATTTTGCTGATCAGCAGTTTTCAGGCGGCGATGTATCTGGATTTTGGCGTGTACCAGAGGGAATATACAAAGTACAAAGTACTCCGGGAGCTGGATATGGATATGGATGACGCAATGTACGTGACCAGAGAGATGATGGCATACTTGAAAGGCGACAGGGAGAGCTTAAGCGTAGTTACCACGGTAGAAGGTGTGGAGCAGGATTTCTTTAACGAGCAGGACCGGCTTCATATGAAGGACGTACAGGTGCTTTTCCTGGGCGGGCTTGCCCTCAGGAGAGGGGCGGCTTTTGTGCTGGCTGTCTCTCTTGTACTGCTGCTGGTGATCCGCAGGCAGGAACTGTGGAGGATCCTTTCCAGGAGTTATCAGGTGACGATGGGAGTCCTGACCGCAATGATTCTGATTCTGGGCTCTGCGATGGCGACGAATTTTAATGCGGTATTTACGAAATTTCATGAAATCTTTTTTGACAATGATCTGTGGATCTTTGACCCGGCGGAGGATTATATGATCCGAATGCTGCCGGAAGGATTGTTTTTTGACATGGTGATCCGGATCGGAGGATTCTTTCTTGCGGGGCTGGGTATTCTGCTGATCCTCAGCATCGTATATACTATCGTAAACAAAAAAGCGGAAGGCAGCGTGGGGCCTGACGGACAGGTAATATAGAAAACTCTCGTTACTGTTCACGGCCTAACCGTGCACTCGCTGCACGGTTAGCCGCCAGAAAAGTGATGGGGCAGGCATCCAGCCCCTCGCCGTTAGGCGACTTTTCAATGGGCTGGATGCGTTACAGTTCGCGGCCGGTTAGGCCGTGAACTGTAACAAACTCTCGGATGATTTCCTAAAAAAGAAGGAGGAGAACTGATATGGGTAATGTAAAACGCGTATATGTGGAGAAAAAGGCGGACTTTGCCGTGCAGGCGAAGGAGCTGAGGCATGAGATCAGGCATTATCTCGGAATCGGGACAGTGACAGGAGTGCGGGTGCTGATCCGATATGATGTGGAAAATGTTTCCGAGGAGTCATTCGAGAAAGCATGTAACGGTGTATTTGCAGAACCCCCGGTAGATATTCTTTATCGGGAGGAGGTTCCGGTACAGGAGGGAGACAGGATTTTTTCCGTAGAATATCTTCCGGGCCAGTTCGACCAGAGGGCGGATTCTGCGGAGCAGTGTATTCAGTTTATCAAGGAAGATGAAAAGCCTGTCATCCGGACCGCGACCACCTATGTAATTGAGGGGACGGTGACAGAAGAGGAATTTGCGGTCATCAAGAGCCACTGCATCAATCCGGTAGATTCCAGGGAGACCGGGCTTGAAAAGCCGGATACGCTGGTAGCGGTATTTGAAGAGCCAAAGGATGTGAAGATATTTGACGGATTTCAGGATATGCCGGAGGAAGCATTAAAGGCATTATATGATTCTCTGGGACTGGCAATGACTTTTAAGGACTTTCTGCATATTCAGAAGTATTTTCATGGGGAAGAGCATCGGGATCCGTCCATGACGGAGATCCGGGTGCTGGATACCTATTGGTCCGACCACTGCCGTCATACCACATTTTCTACGGAGTTGAAGAATGTTACTTTCGGCGATGGGGATTACAGGGAACCCATTGAGAATACGTATCAGCAGTATTTGAAGGATCACAGCGAGATTTTTGAGGGCAGGCCGGACAAGTTCGTCTGCCTGATGGATTTGGCCCTGATGGCCATGCGGAAGCTGAAAAAGGAAGGGAAGCTTAAGGATCAGGAAGAGTCCGACGAGATCAATGCCTGCAGTATCGTTGTTCCGATCCGGGTAGACGGGGTGGAAGAAGAGTGGCTCATTAATTTTAAGAATGAGACTCACAACCATCCTACGGAGATCGAGCCTTTCGGCGGGGCTGCTACCTGTCTGGGAGGAGCCATCCGGGATCCGCTTTCGGGGAGGACTTATGTGTACCAGGCCATGCGTGTGACCGGAGCGGCGGATCCAACGGTGTCCGTCAAGGATACTCTTAAAGGGAAGCTTCCTCAGAAAAAGCTGGTCCGCGGGGCGGCAAAGGGATACAGCTCTTATGGAAATCAGATTGGCCTTGCGACAGGTACGGTAAAAGAAATCTATCATCCCAATTATGTAGCCAAGCGTATGGAGATCGGTGCTGTTCTGGGGGCGGCGCCCAGGCGTGCGGTTATTCGGGAGACATCGGATCCGGGAGATATCATTATCCTTTTGGGCGGCCGTACCGGGCGGGATGGCTGCGGCGGTGCCACCGGTTCCTCCAAGGTGCACACGGAGGAATCCATTGAAACATGCGGCGCGGAGGTGCAGAAGGGTAATCCGCCTACGGAACGTAAGATCCAGCGCCTGTTCCGCAGAGAGGAAGTCAGCCGTCTGATCAAGAAGTGCAATGACTTTGGCGCCGGCGGTGTGTCCGTGGCGATCGGAGAACTGGCGGAAGGGCTCCGTGTAGACCTGGATAAGGTGCCGAAAAAATATGCCGGCCTGGACGGGACGGAGATTGCCATATCGGAGTCCCAGGAGCGTATGGCGGTTGTGGTGGACCCAAAAGACGTAGGACAGTTCCTGGATTATGCCAGGGAGGAAAATCTGGAAGCTACCGAGGTCGCTGTGGTGACGGAGAATCCCCGCCTTGTCCTGATCTGGAGAGGAAAAGAAATCGTGAATATCTCACGGGCATTTCTGGATACCAACGGGGCGCACCAGGAGACGGATGTGGAAGTGGAGATCCCAGGGCGGGAAGACTCTCTCTTTGTGCGGGAAGAAGTGGCGGATGTCAGAGAAAAATGGCTGTCCATGCTGTCTGACCTGAATGTGTGCTCCCAGAAGGGGCTGGTGGAGATGTTCGACGGCTCCATCGGCGCGGGATCAGTATTCATGCCCCACGGCGGAAAATATCAAATGACAGAAACCCAGGCTATGGTGGCAAAGGTTCCGGTACAGAACGGGACGACAGACAGTGTATCCATGATGAGCTATGGATTTGATCCCTATCTGTCCAGTTGGAGCCCTTATCATGGCGCCATCTATGCGGTGACGGAGTCCATCGCCAAGATCGTAGCCTGCGGCGGGGACTATCGGAAGATCCGCTTTACCTTCCAGGAATATTTCCGCCGGATGACCGGGGAACCGAAGAGATGGAGCCAGCCTTTCGCGGCTCTTCTCGGCGCGTATGACGCACAGCTTGGTTTCGGGCTGCCGTCCATCGGAGGAAAGGACAGCATGTCCGGCACCTTCCAGGACATTGATGTGCCGCCTACTCTGGTTTCCTTTGCGGTGGACATGGCTGTGGAAAAGGAGATCATCACACCGGAGCTCAAAAAAGCTGGAAATAAGCTGATATGGCTGCGGATCGAGAGAGACGGCTATGACCTGCCGGTCTACGAAAAGGTGATGGAGCAGTATGGGAAATTTACGGAGGATATCCGCGGCGGAAGGATCGTGTCTGCCTATGCGGCTGACCGTCATGGAATCCTTGCGGCTGTCAGCAAAATGGCATTTGGAAATCAGATGGGCGTGAAGATCGAGCATAACCTGGATCCAAGAGATGCCTTTGCTCCGGCGTTCGGCGATCTGATTGCTGAGGTACCGGCAGATCAAGTCGGCTCTCTTCAGATTACCTATACGGTGATCGGAGAGGTGACGGATGGGAAGGTATTTTCCTATGGAAATACGGAGATTTCCCTGGAAGAGGCCACCGGGGCATGGACAAGGCCGCTGGAACCGGTATTTGCGACGAAATCAGAGGCCTCCGGTGAGGAGATACTAGAGGAAAGACTGTATGACGGTGCTTCTGAGGTTCATGTATGCAGCCATAAGATCGGGCAGCCTACGGTATTTATCCCGGTATTTCCGGGGACCAACTGTGAGTATGACAGCAGGAATGCCTTTGAGCGCTCCGGCGCGAAAGTGATCACAAGAGTGTTCCGGAATCTGGACGAACAAGGAATCCGGGAATCTGTGGAAGAGTTCGAAAAGGCCATCGGTCAGGCACAGATGATCATGTTCCCGGGCGGATTCAGCGCGGGGGATGAGCCTGACGGCTCCGCAAAATTCTTTGCTACGGCGTTCATGAACGCGAAGATCAGGGAAGCAGTAGAGAAGCTTCTGCAGGAGCGGGACGGGCTCGTACTGGGAATCTGCAATGGCTTCCAGGCGCTGGTCAAGCTGGGGCTGGTGCCCTGCGGAAAGATCGCGGGGCAGACGGAAGACTCTCCGACTTTGACGTATAATACAATCGGCCGTCATATTTCGAAAATGGTCTATACCAAGGTCGTGAGCAATAAGTCTCCCTGGCTTGCGCAGGCGCAGCTTGGCGGCGTGTACACCAATCCGGCTTCCCATGGAGAAGGCCGGTTCGTGGCAAATGAGGAATGGCTGGAAACATTATTTCAAAACGGCCAGGTGGCGACGCAGTACTGTGATCCGGAAGGAAGAATCAGCATGGATGAGGAGTGGAACATCAACGGCTCTTACAGGGCAATCGAGGGAATCACGAGCCCGGACGGAAGGGTGTTCGGAAAGATGGCACATTCCGAGCGCCGGGACAGATCCGTTGCGATTAATATTTATGGGGAACAGGATCTGAAGATCTTTGAATCCGGAGTGAAGTATTTCCTGTAAGGAGCTGTGCAAAAATAACTTGCCTTTTTACGCAGAACAAATTTTCAGACACAAGGCGGAGGAATGAGGCGTACCGGGGTACGTCGATTGACGGCGCTGTGTGCCAGCGACACACGTTTAGCGCGGACCGAAACGGAGTGTAGACCAACGCAGTGTATGAAGATTTGGACAAGTAAAATGGTAAGATTATTTTTGCACAGTTCCTAAGATAGATTAAGTTTTAATGACCTTATAGAGAGGAAGATGTTACAGTTCGCGGCCAGTTAGGCCGTGAACTGTAACGCATCTAGCCCATTGAAAAGTCGCCTAACGGCGAGGGGCTGGATGCCTGCCCCATTACTGTATTGGCCGGATGCCTTGCAGCTGAGTGCAAGGCACCGTGTGAACAGTAACAGGAAGATCTCTTTTCTATGAGGTCATTTTAATTTGAGTTGTGATTTTAATAAAAGCAGAATATAATGATAAAAGGAGATTGAGGTATTCGCAGAAAGAGGAGACAATATGTCAAGAACGGTAGGAATTGGAATTCAGGATTTTGAAAAAATAATTACACGTAGAGTTTTCTATATAGATAAAACCATATTTATCAAAGAGTGGTGGGAATCTATGGATGATGTGACGCTGATTACGCGCCCTCGCCGGTTCGGGAAGACTCTGACAATGAGTATGGTGGAGCATTTTTTTTCGGCAGACCATGCAGGCAGTCCGCTGTTTGAGGGGTTAAATATTTGGAAAGAGGAGAAATATCGCAGCCTGCAGGGAACTTATCCTGTCATCTCATTGAGTTTTGCGGATGTGAAGGATACGTCTTATGAAGAAGCAAGGATAAAAATATGCCAGACCATTGTAGATTTGTATAACAAGTATGCATTTCTTGCAAAAGGAGACTTGCTGGAAGAAAATGAGAAAGCGTATTACCGCAGGGTATCTATTGATATGCGGGATTCGGAGATAACAATATCTCTTAGAAGAATATCGGATTACCTATGTCGTTATTATGGAAAAAAGGTAATCATTCTTTTGGATGAATATGACACACCTATGCAAGAAGCCTATATAGATGGATACTGGGAAGAATTGATGGTGTTTACCCGTAGTCTGTTTCATGCAACATTCAAGGGGAATCCATATCTTGAACGGGCGATTTTGACAGGAATTACCAGAGTAAGTAAAGAATCTGTTTTTTCAGATCTAAATAATTTGAAAGTAGTAACAACAACTTCCTCTCTATATGGGGATTCCTTTGGATTTACAGAAGAAGAAGTGTTTGAAGCTTTGGATGAATACGCTATGTCAGACAAGAAAGAGGAAGTAAAGAAATGGTATGACGGCTTCATATTTGGCGGTATCAAAGATATTTATAATCCGTGGTCTATTATTAGTTATTTGTCAGAACGTCGTGTCGGCACTTACTGGGCGAATACAAGCAGTAATAGCCTTATAGGTAAATTAATCCGGCAAGGAGGCAAACAGATGAAAGAAACGTTCAGGCAATTGCTGGCCGGGGAGAGCATAGAAGCTGAAATTGAGGAGCAGATTGTTTATGATCAGTTGGATTTGGATGAAAATGCGGTTTGGAGTCTTTTTTTGGCAAGCGGATATCTTAAAGTGAAGAATTATAAGGTACAACAGTTGGAATACATGGAATGGAAAGAAGTATATGAACTGGAGATTACCAATTTTGAGACGATGATTATGTTCCGCAGTATTGTGCGGGGGTGGTTTTCTTCTTCTGCATCCAGCTATAATGATTTTATCGAGGCGCTTCTTAAAGATGATTTAAAGGCAATGAATGCCTATATGAACCGTGTGTCAAAAGTAATGTTCAGTTATTTTGACAGTGGCAAGAGGCCATCTGAAGAAAGCGAGCCAGAGCGTTTTTACCACGGCTTTGTCTTAGGATTGATGGTTACTTTAGAAAAACGATATATCATTACATCAAATCGGGAGAGTGGATTTGGAAGGTATGATGTGCTATTGGAGCCAAGAAGTGTGAACGATTTTGGGATTATCATGGAGTTTAAGGTACAGGATACGGAAGAAGAAAAGGAGCTTGCGGATACGGTTGATGCGGCACTTTTGCAGATAGAGGAGAAGCAGTATGCTTCTATGCTGGAGACAAAAGGTGTGTCGGAAGACCGAATCCGGAAATATGGATTTGCATTTTGTGGTAAGAAAGTGATGATAGGGAGAACGTTGTAGCAGAAAAACAAAAACAGACGGATCCTTAGCTTCTCCTGCTCAGGAAACAGGAGAAGCTGCCCGAGTCCCCAATTCCCCTCATGAATGAGTGGACAGGGTAGATTTTACCTGCTCGATTTCCTCCTTCGTGGCCCTGGACGAAGGAATGTAATAATGCTTTTCACGGGCGGTCAGATATAGCTTTTCCTGAGAGAGCTCGCATTGACTTCGCATCTGACGCAGACATTGTCTTAATTCGCTGTTCTCTGTCTGCGGTATCATATCGGCGTACATTCTCAGCTCGCCGTTCACCCCGGCCAGGGCATCGGAAACCATTGTTTTTTCATTCATGTGTGTCACCTCTTACTAAGGAAGTGCACTCTCGGAAACTCCCTTGCACCCATCTTTGCGGCTGATTTTCCGCCAGGAGCACCCAAATTTAATCAATGTACGTTCCACGTACGCCTCATAAATTTGTGTGCACCTGACAAAAAATCATCTCACAAATCTGGATAAAAAGAGTTTCCGAGAATGCTCAGGAACCGATAGTTCTTTACCTCATTTATGTGCGGCTGCTAAAAAATGTATCAGTTCCTGTCTGTTTTTTAGGGCAGAGTCTGCGGTATCCCGGAAAATCTGTCTGAGTTCCGGGTCTTCTGCCTGGGCTGCATAATCTGTCATTTTACTGTGTGTAGTATCATAGCTGTTGATCAGATTGCTTAGGTTCTGCAAGTCGAGTACTGATAATTCTGACATGAGAATTTTTTTTTTTATTATATTTATTGATATGAGATTTATTAATTTTTTTTCGTCGGCAGCGCTTTTGCCTTGTGCCGCGGATAAGATAAAATGGCCGAACAGTTCCCGCATTTCCGCAGAAGTGCGGTACATACATTCGGGATGCCACTGTACACCGATGGCAAAGGGATGGGAGGGCATTTCCACTGCTTCCGCGGTCTGGTCGGAAGCGGTGGCGGAGACGATCAGTTTTTTCCCGATTTTGTCCAGGGTCTGGTGGTGATAGCTGTTTACGTACAGGACGCTTCCTACGCATTTTTTCAGCAGGGTCCCTGACTTGATATGCACCTTGTGGCTGACTTCGCTCCGTGATCCGGATTGCTGCATGTGGTCAAGATGTTTTCCGGGCCTAAGGGAGATATCCTGGTAAATCGTGCCTCCGCAGGCCACGTTAAATACCTGCATTCCGCGGCAGATGGAAAGCACCGGTTTTTCTGTTTTCAAAACCTCCTTCATGAGACGGATTTGAAACAGGTCGAGAGAGATGTTGGTCTGTCCGTTTCCTTTTTGCGGTTCCTGCCCAAACAGCAGAGGTGTGATATCATTTCCCCCGCAGAACAGGAAACCGTCGCAGAGCAGAACATATTCGCTGATCACCTGGTCAGAGCGGACGAGTGGGAGAACTAAAGGGATTCCTCCGGAATATCGGACGGACTGGATATATGCATTTGTAACAAACTGTTTATTTTCGATAAAGCCGCAGACGATCACTCCGATTTTAGGTTTCATATTGCCTCCTTTTTTGATATACTGTATGTATAAATGGGAAAAAATATACATAATCATGGAATGACGCAGAAAATTGCAGATTTAACTTTTTTGGTCAGAGCTATTGGGAATGAATAGAAATGAGAAGGGATTGCAGGAATGATGAGAAAATTGATTGATATGCACTGTGATACGATCAGCATGCTTTTAAGAGGCGGGGCAGCGGAAACGATAGTTGAAAATCATTTATCCGTGGATATGGAAGGAATGAAGCGCGCTGAAACGATGATCCAGTTCTTTGCGTGTTTCGCGGACGGAAGGGAGTATGTGGACGGAAAAGCTGTCCGGGTTGGAGGACACAGGCAGATCAGTCCGGATGCGTGGGACCGTGCATATGGGGCGGTACTGGATATGATAGAGCTGATCCATAAGGAGGAAAACGAAGAGCTCCTCCTTGCGCGGAGTTATGAAGAAATTCAGGAAAACAGCAGACAGGGCCGTATCTCCGCAATCGCGACGGTGGAAGAGGGGGGAGTACTGAACGGCCGGCCGGAAAGGCTGGAGGAATTGTACCAAAGGGGAATTCGTCTGATGACGCTTACCTGGAATTATGAGAACTGTCTGGGATATCCCAACAGCAAGGACAGCGCCGTCATGAATCGGGGGCTGAAAAGCTTTGGCATCGAGACGGTAGAACGAATGAATGAACTGGGTATGATCGTGGATGTATCCCATCTGTCGGACGGAGGATTCTGGGACTGCATCCGGTACGGCAGATTTCCCATTGTAGCATCTCATTCCAATGCGCGTGCATTGTGTGGCGTTCCCCGGAACCTGACGGATGAAATGCTGAAAGCATTGGCAGAGAAGGGCGGCGCGGCAGGTCTGAATTTCTATCCCGTATTTTTGCGGGAAGAAGAATCCGAAGTCACAGTACAGGACATTGCATGCCATGCGGCGTATATGATCGATGTAGCAGGGGAGGACGTGCCCGCAATCGGGACGGACTTTGACGGTTTCGAATGTAAAAGAGTGACAGGATATGTCTCCGGACCCGGGGAGATGGATCGGGTATGGGAAGCGATGAAAAAACAGGGGATCACGGAACGGCAGCTCGATAAGATCTGGTCAGGGAACGCACTTCGGGTACTGCGGACGGTTTTATAAAGATTTCACTTGCGGACAGCGCGTTCAAAGCAATGACCGTATCAATGTATATACTATTAAAAAAGCTGCCGGTTAACGACAGCTTTTCAATATTAGTCCGTCCGAATCAGTCCGTCCTATTTTTCTTTATTCACTTCCTGCATCTTCATGGCGCGGACCTTCAGCGGAAGTCCGAACAGATTGATAAATCCGTCTGCGTCGTGGTGGTCATATAAGTCACCGGTGGTAAAGCTGGCGAGTGATTCATTGTATAAGGAATAAGGAGAGGTTTCTCCTGCTTTGATGATGTTGCCCTTGTACAGCTTGAATTTTACTTCTCCGGTCACATACTGCTGTGTGACATCCACAAATGCCTGAATCGCCTCGCGCAGAGGAGTGAACCATTTTCCTTCATATACGATCTGTGCAAATTTATTTCCAAGATCTTTCTTTGTCTCATAAGTCGCGCGGTCAAGTACAAGCTCCTCTAACTGCTGATGTGCCTCCATCAGGATGGTTCCGCCCGGTGTCTCATATACGCCGCGGGATTTCATGCCTACCACACGGTTTTCCACGATATCCACGATTCCGATTCCATGCTTTCCGCCCAGGGCATTGAGTTCGGTGATGATCTCGGAAACCTTCATTTCCTTTCCGTTCAGGCTCTTTGGAACACCGGCTTCAAATGTCATGGTCACATATTCCCCTTCATCCGGTGCCTTTTCCGGAGACACGCCGAGAACGAGAAGATCATCGTAGTTCGGCTCATTGGCCGGATCCTCCAGCTCCAGACCTTCGTGGCTGATGTGCCAGAGGTTGCGGTCACGGCTGTAGCTGTGCTTCGTGTCGAAAGGAAGGTTGATGCCATGCTTCTTGCAGTATTCGATCTCATCTTCCCGGGACTGCATGGTCCATACATCGGTCATACGCCATGGAGCGATGATCTTGAGATCCGGAGCCAGAGCTTTGATGCCGAGTTCAAAACGGATCTGGTCATTTCCTTTTCCGGTAGCGCCGTGGCAGATGGCAGAAGCATTTTCCTTGCGCGCGATCTCTACCAGGCGCTTGGCGATGGCCGGACGCGCCATGGAGGTTCCCAGCAGATATTTATTTTCATACACGGCGCCTGCTTTTACGCAAGGCATGATGTACTCGTCGCAGAATTCGTCAATAATATTTTCAATATATAATTTGGAAGCGCCGGACAGCTTTGCACGTTCTTCCAGTCCGTCCAGTTCTTCGCCCTGTCCGCAGTCGATGCAGCAGCAGATCACTTCATAATCAAAGTTTTCCTTTAACCATGGGATGATCGCGGTAGTATCAAGACCGCCGGAATATGCCAATACGACTTTTTCTTTGCTCATTTTCATTTCCTCCTGATCTTTTTCTTCTCTATTTTATCCGTAGGGTTTGCTTTGCGGTTACAGTTCACGGCCTAAGGAACTGTAACGCATCCAGCCCATTGGAAAGTCGCCTGACGGCGAGGGGCTGGATGCCCGCCCCATCACTGTATTGGCCGGATGCCGTGCAGCGAGTGCACGACACCGTGTGAACAGTAACGCTTTGCGGCCTGCATTCCTGAGATTACCGTTCACGTAAGTTTCGTATGCAGGCTAACACATACTATACACCACGGATTATAATTATGCAAGAGAAAATGTAGTAAAATTGAAATTATGCATAAAACATAGAATAAAATGTATAAATATACGAAATATTCAATAAAAATGCATAAAAGGAATTTCCTTGCGTATTTTGTTGTTTTCACGTATAATCTGTTATAGTAAATTGGCGCTTGCGCTATGTGGAGATGGGCAGAATGAAGAAAAAACTGGTGATTGGAATATTAGCGCATGTAGATGCAGGAAAAACCACTTTGTCAGAAGGGCTTCTTTATGTAAGCGGAGCCATACGAAAGCTGGGACGGGTGGACAATAAGAACGCCTTTCTGGATACCTTTCCGCTGGAGCGGGAAAGGGGGATCACGATATTTTCCAAGCAGGCGATATTTGCGGTGGGCAATCGGGAAGTGACGCTTTTGGATACCCCCGGGCATGTGGACTTTTCCGCGGAGATGGAGCGCACCCTCCAGGTGTTGGATGCGGCCATCCTGGTCATCAGCGGGGCGGACGGTGTGCAGGGGCATACGGAGACTCTGTGGCATCTGCTTTCCCGGTATCAGGTTCCCGTATTTTTGTTTGTCAACAAGATGGATCAGGATGGGACGGATGCGGAGAAACTGATGGAGGAGTTAAAGAGGCGCCTGGATGAGAACTGCGTGGACTTCAGCGGGTGCCCGCAGATACGGGAAGAGGAAACGGAGCGAAATACACCGGGAGGAGAAATGCCGAAGCCTTTGCCGGCGCGCGCAGCAGAAGCATTTTATGAAAATGTTGCTATGTGTGAAGAGGCGGTGCTGGAGGCATTTCTGGAAAACGGAACCGTAGCGGATGCACAGATCCGGCGGCTGATCCGGGAAAGAAAATTGTTTCCATGTTTTTTTGGTTCCGCTCTGAAGATGACAGGGGTGGAGGAATTCCTGAAGGGATTGGCAGAGTATGCGCCGGAAATATCCTACCCGGAGTCTTTCGGGGCAAAAGTCTATAAAATATCCAGAGACGAGCAGGGAAATCGTCTGACATATCTGAAGGTCACAGGAGGAAGTCTTCGGGTGAGGGAACTGCTCACAAATCGGAAAGCGGGCGGAAAAGAAGGGGAAGATGGCTGCTGGGAGGAAAAGGTCAATCAGATCCGGATCTATTCCGGCGCTCGGTATGAGGCCGTGGAGGAGGCAGCGGCCGGGACGGTCTGCGCGGTTACGGGGCTGACAAAAACATTTCCGGGGGAGGGCCTGGGAACAGAGGCGGAGTCAGGGACGCCGGTTCTGGAACCGGTATTGACCTATCAGATCCAGCTTCCGCCGGAATGTGATGTCCATGTGATGCTGAAAAACCTCCGGCAGCTGGAAGAGGAAGAACCCCTGCTTCATATCGTGTGGAATGAGGCGCTGGGGGAGATTCATGCCCAGCTCATGGGGGAAGTGCAGATCGAAATTTTGAAGCGGCTGATCCAGGAACGGTTTCATGTGCCTGTAGAATTTGGCACAGGAAACATTGTATACAAAGAAACAATCGCAGATATAGCGGAAGGGGTGGGACATTTTGAACCTCTGCGGCACTATGCGGAGGTCCATCTGCTGCTGGAACCGGGAGAGCCGGGAAGCGGCCTGCAGTTTGCCTCGTCCTGCAGTGAGGATGTGCTGGATAGGAACTGGCAGAGGCTGATCCTGACCCATCTGGAAGAAAGGGAGTATGCGGGAGTGCTCACCGGCTCGCCCATTACGGATATGCGGATCACACTGGCCGCAGGGCGGGCACATCAAAAGCATACGGAGGGAGGAGATTTTCGGCAGGCCACTTACCGGGCGGTTCGGCAGGGGCTCAAAAGGGCGGAGAGTATTTTGTTGGAGCCCTATTATGATTATCGGCTAGAGGTGCCCAGAGACGCGGTAGGACGTGCCCTGTCGGATCTGCAGCGGATGCACGCTGCCTTCGGGACGCCCAGGCAGGAAGGAGAGATGGCAGTCCTGGAGGGAACGGTACCGGTCGTCCGTATGCGGGATTATCAGACCGAGCTGGCTGCTTATACCAAAGGAAGGGGAAGGCTCTCCTGCAGCCTGAAAGGGTATCGGCCCTGTCACAATGCCAAAGAGGTGATCGCGGAAATCAGCTATGATGCGGAGCGGGATACGGAAAATCCCGCAGGCTCCGTGTTTTGTGCCCATGGAGCGGGATTTGTGGTGCCGTGGGACCAGGTGGAGGAATATATGCACCTGGAAAGTGTGCTGCATAAAAATTCTGATTCGGAAGAAGCAGAGGTGGAAGACATTCCCAGAAGACGGCCGGCGAGGGAGATTATATTGTCGCCGGAGGAAGAGCGGGAACTGGACCGGATGGCGGAGGCATCCCGGAAAAAGCGGGAGCAGGCAATGAAAAAATCTTCTTATACTTTTTCGGAGGAGAAGCGCCGCTCGGCGGAGAGTAAGTATACGGGAAGCTCCGGATATGGGAAAGGAGAGGGCCGCGGACAAAGGAGCGGCGGGAGGCCGGGAAAAAAACAGGAGCAGCGAAAGGAATATCTGCTGGTAGACGGTTATAATATTATTTTTGCGTGGGAGGAACTGCGGGAGCTTGCGGACACCAGCATTGACGGTGCGAGAGGAAAGCTGATGGATATACTGGCCAACTACCAGGGGCTAAAAAAATGTACGGTCATTCTGGTGTTCGATGCCTATAAGCTGGAAGGATTTCCGGGAGAGGTACAGAAATATCACAATATTTATGTGGTATATACGAAGGAAGCGGAGACTGCGGATCAGTATATCGAGAAGACCGCCCATGAGATCGGAAGAAAATATCATGTCACGGTGGCCACCTCGGACGGCACGGAACAGGTCATTATCCGGGGTCAGGGATGCAGCCTGCTTTCGGCAAAGGAACTGCGGGAAGAGATTGAGCTTGCGAACCGGGAACTACAAAGGGAGTATCTGAACCGGCCCGGGCAGGATAAGAATTATCTGTTCCAGTGGCTGGATGAAGAGACGTCGGAGCTGATGGAAAAAGTGAGATTGGGGAAATCTGAGGAGTCAGTCAAAAAGAGGAGGAAAAAATGATGAAGGTACTTGTAGTTGTGGATATGCAGAATGATTTTATTGACGGCGCGCTCGGAACGCCGGAGGCGGTCAAGATTGTACCTCTGGTGGTTCAAAAGATCCGGGATTTTGACGGTTTGGTGATTGCAACCCGGGATACTCACGAGGCGAATTACTTGGACACCCAGGAGGGAAAGAAGCTTCCGGTAGAACACTGTATCCGGGGAACAAAAGGATGGGAACTCTGTCAGGAGATCCGGGAGCTGATTGCGGAAGATCCGATCGATAAGCCGGCCTTTGGGAGTGAAGAGCTGGGGCAGAAGCTGAAAGCCTGTCACGAAACCGACGGCCCGATCGAAAGCATTACCCTGGTGGGGCTGTGTACGGATATCTGCGTCATCTCGAACGCATTATTGTTAAAAGCCTGCCTGCCGGAGGTGCCGGTCATCGTGGATGCGTCCTGCTGCGCGGGGGTGACGCCTGAAAGCCATGTACAGGCATTGAATGCCATGAAAATGTGTCAGGTGGAGATTGTGGAGTAAGGAGTTGCGTAGCAGCAGATAGTCTGCAAGGCAGACGGGGCTGAGGTCTGCTGTTCTGAGAAGTTAGGGATTTATGTAACTACTCAGTACCTTCGTAGTTACGCCGCAATCCCATGAAAATTGCCTTCGGCAATGGGGATTGCTCTTGCGATTTATACGTTTTCATACGGATAGCGCAGTAAATGCGCTATCCTGTGCTGAGTAGTTACGGATTAATACATAAAGGAGATTATGAAATGGAAAACTTTAATTATTATGCGCCTACCAGGGTGGTATTCGGAAAAGGGACGGAGCTTCGGACAGGAGAACTGGTTCGAGAATGCGGATGCCGCAAGGTGCTGGTGCATTACGGAAGCGGGAGTGTGAAAAAGAGCGGCCTGCTGGATCGGATCTGTGAAGCATTGGAAAATGCAGGGGTGGAGTATGTTTCCCTGGGCGGTGTGGTGCCGAATCCGAGACTTTCCCTTGTATACGAAGGAATCGCGCTGTGCAAAAAGGAATCGGTGGACTTTATCCTGGCCGTGGGCGGCGGAAGTGTCATTGATTCGGCGAAGGCTATCGGATATGGCGTGGCCAATGAAGGGGATGTGTGGGACTTTTATGCCCGGAAAAGAAAGGCCGAAGGCTGCCTTCCGCTGGGCGTGGTATTGACCATTGCCGCGGCCGGCTCTGAGATGAGTGATTCTTCGGTCATCACCAACGAGGAGGGATGGATCAAGCGAGGTTACAGCAGCAATTATGTCCGTCCGAAATTCGCGGTTATGAATCCGGAACTGACGATGACGCTGCCGGCTTACCAGACAGAGAGCGGCTGTGTGGATATCATGATGCATACCATGGAGCGCTATCTGAACCAGGCGGATAATATGGAATTGACGGACGGGTTCAGCGAACATCTGATCCGCACGGTCATGAGGAACGCGAAAATCTTGCTGGAGCATCCCCGGGATTATGATGCGAGAGCGGAAGTGATGTGGGCGGGAAGCCTTTCCCACAACGGACTGACAGGCTGCGGAACGGACGGGGGAGACTGGGCATCCCACCAGCTCGAGCATGAGCTGGGCGGCATGTATGATGTGGCCCATGGGGCCGGGCTGGCCGCCGTTTGGGGAAGCTGGGCGCGGTATGTGATGGACGCGAGGCCGGAACGGTTCGCCCGGTTTGCCGTGCGGGTCATGGGTGTGGAAGAGACCAAAGACCCGCTGGAAACTGCCGAAAAGGGCATTGAAGCGATGGAGGAATTTTACCGGTCCATAGAGATGCCGACGAATCTGAAAGAACTGGGGATCGAGCCGACAGAGGAAGAGATCCGGGAGCTTGCAAGGAAATGCAGCTTCGACGGCGGCAGGACAATCGGCTGTGTGAAGAAGCTGGATCAGGAGGATATTTATCAAATCTATATGCAGGCACGATAAGAAGGTTTGGTAAGGGAGAAGTCATGGACAGAAAAGAAATCTTACGGCAGAAAAAAAGAATCGTCATCAAAGTAGGGACCACCACGATCACCTATGAGGAGACCGGGAATATCAATCTGGAAAAGCTGGAAAAATTTGTGCGTATCCTGATCAACCTGAGGAATAAAGGGAAAGAGGTCATTGTTGTATCCTCCGGTGCGGTAGGTGTCGGCAGGGCGGCCCTGGGGCTTGAGAGGCGGCCGGATACGGAGGCGGCCAAACAGGCCTGTGCGGCGGTAGGCCAGGCACGGCTGATGATGATCTACGAAAAGTTGTTCAATGAATACAGCCAGCTTACGGCACAGGTATTGCTTACAAAAGAATCAGTGACTAATGAGGAATGCCGCAAGAACGCAAAGCGTACCTTTGACGAGCTGTTCCGTATGAATGTGGTGCCCATCGTCAATGAGAATGACGCCATTTCCGTGGATGAGCTGGCATATGGGAATTTCGGTGATAACGATACTCTGGCGGCAAATGTGGCGGAGCTTGTGGAGGCGGACCTGCTGATCCTGATGTCGGATATTGAGGGGTTGTATACCGATGATCCAAAGCAGAATCCGCATGCCCGTTTTATTCACACGGTAGTAAAAATTGATGAAAAGCTGGAGCATATGGCGAAGGGGGCTTCCAGCGACTTTGGGACCGGCGGGATGTCCACCAAGGTCAATGCTGCAAAGATTGTGACTCATTCCGGCGCGGATATGGTGATCGCGAGCGGGGACAATATCTATGCCATCAATGATATCATGGCAGGAAAAAAGATCGGAACGTTATTTCTGTCGAAGGAGCATGGGAAAGCCGTAGAAGATGAACTGTCACCGGAGCGAGCACAGTTCAGAAGGCAGTCCAAAAAGGTAAGAAAAGCGGAAAATGAGAAAAAGCAGTCAGTTTGAGGCGGCTGCTTAGGGCAGGATAGATGAGAATATCAAGGGAAACATGGAAAGTGATGATTGTAGTACCAGTATGAAGTGACTTTTCAGGACTGGATAGAGGGGTATCTGTGAGGGAGAATCAGGCAGATACGGTATGAGAAAGGAAGGATTCAACGAATGGAAAAGGATATTCGGACACTTGGGAGACGCGCGAAGGACGCTTCCCGGCTGTGTGCAAAGCTGGGAACCGAAGAGAAGAACAGAGGACTTCTGGCAGTGGCTGAGGAATTGTGTTCCCGCAGCGCATATCTGCTGGAAGAGAATGAGAAGGATCTAAAGGCAGCGGAGGAAAAAGGAGTCAAGCAGTCTCTGATTGACCGTCTCCGCCTGACGGAGCAGAGGATCGCGGACATGGCGGAGGGACTGAGACAGGTGGCGGCATTGGAAGACCCGATCGGGGAAGTGCTGAGCATGAAGACGCGGCCAAACGGGCTGCGCATCGGAAAGAGGCGGGTTCCGCTGGGCGTGGCGGGAATTATCTATGAATCCAGGCCGAATGTTACGGCAGATGCCTTCGGGCTTTGCTTTAAGACCGGAAATGCGGTGATCCTGCGTGGCGGGAGCGATGCGATCCATTCCAACCTGGCGATCGTAAGCGTCATCAAGGATGGGCTGAAAAAGGCGGAACTGCCTCAGGACGCGATCCTTCTGGTGGAGGATACCAGCAGAAAAACGGTCGGAGAGATGATGAAGCTTCATGAATTTATTGATGTACTGATTCCAAGGGGAGGCGCAGGGCTGATCGCCAATGTGGTGGAGAACAGCACGGTTCCTGTCATCGAAACAGGCACCGGAAACTGCCACATTTTTGTGGATGCCAGTGCAGATATTAATATGGCAGTGGATATCATTGAAAATGCCAAGACCCAGCGTATGGGCGTGTGCAATGCCTGTGAATCTCTGGTCATCCACGCGGAAGCGGCAAAAGCGGCATTGCCCCGGATCGTGGAACGTCTGAAATCCCACCAGGTAGAGATCCGGGGGGATGAGCGTGCCCGTGAGCTTGTGCCCGGGATCGTTCCGGCCTCGGAAGAGGACTGGGGGACCGAATATCTGGATGCCGTGATCTCTGTGAAGATCGTAGATTCCATTGACGAGGCCATTGCGCATATCAACAGATATAATACCGGGCACTCGGAATCGATCATCACAAAGGATTATGATCACGCGCTGAAATTCCAGGATGAGGTGGATGCGGCGGCGGTCTATGTCAATGCCTCCACCCGGTTTACGGACGGGTTTGAGTTCGGGTTCGGTGCGGAAATCGGAATCAGTACGCAGAAGCTCCATGCGAGAGGACCGATGGGGCTTGAAGCACTGACCTCAACGAAATATATCATATTCGGCAGCGGACAGATACGAGAGTAAAAAATTTCCAAAAAGATTTTCATTTCCCTGATATGCATAGGAGTGGATATTCTGTGCAAAATATCTGAAATAAGCAGAAGAAGAGTAACGCACCGTGAATCGCGGCGGAGAATCTTCTGAGAGAATTTCATGAGAAAAGGGGAAATGATATGGAAAAAGAAAAAACGGCCATAGAGCCATTCGGCATGAAAGATAAGCTGGGATATATGTTCGGAGATTTTGGAAACGATTTTACATTTATCCTGTCTTCTTCTTTTATGCTGAAATTTTATACGGATGTGATGGGGGTATCGGCGGCGGTCGTGGGATTTTTGATGATGGCGGCCCGGTTTGTGGACGCGGTGACAGATGTGACCATGGGGCAGATCGTAGACCGGTCAAAACCGACAAAGGACGGGAAATTCAGGCCATGGATCAAGCGGATGTGCGGGCCGGTGGCAATCGCCTCATTTCTGATCTATCAGTCTGCATTTGCGGAAATGTCCTACGGGTTCCGGATCGTCTGGATGGTGGTTACGTATATTTTGTGGGGCTCTATTTTCTATACGTCTATCAATATTCCTTATGGCTCTATGGCGTCGGCTGTTTCCGCGGATCCAAAGCACCGCGCGGAGCTTTCCACCTGGCGTACCATCGGGGCGACGCTTGCGGGGCTTGTGATCGGAGTGGGGACACCGATGGTGGCTTTTGTAGTGGTTGACGGCAATACCGTGCTTTCCGGTTCCCGTATGACAATCATTGCCGGTGTGTTCAGTGTACTGGCCATTATCTGTTATCTGTTATGCTTCCGTCTCGTGCGGGAACGTGTGCCGGTAGAAGCCAATAATCAGAAGCTGGAGATCGGGAAGCTGCTGAAGAGCCTGGTGACCAACCGTGCCCTGCTCGGCATTATCGCGGCGGCGATCCTGCTGCTTTTGGGGATGCTTGGCATGCAGGGAATGGCAGGCTATGTATTCCCGAACTATTATGGCTCCGCGGCTGCACAGTCTGTCTCGGCGCTTTCCGGAAGTGTTGTCATGCTCGTGATCTGTGCGCCCCTGGCTTCGAGGCTGGCCGCGCGATTTGGAAAGAAAGAGCTTTCGATCGTATCCTGTGCGTTTGGAGCGGCCGTGTATCTGCTCTGTCTCTTCGTAAAACCTCAGAATCCTTATGTATACGTGATGTTCTACACACTGGCCTATGTGGGGCTTGGATTTTTTAATACGGTGATCTGGGCCATGATCACGGATGTGATCGATGACGCGGAGGTAAAGAACGGTGTGCGGGAAGACGGAACAATTTATTCAGTGTACTCTTTCGCAAGGAAGCTGGGACAGGCATTTTCCTCCGGCATGATCGGCGGGCTGCTGAGTATGATCGGCTATACCCAGGAGACTGCGTTTGACCCTGGGGTCACATCCGGAATTTTCAGCCTGTCCTGTATCATTCCGGCAATCGGCCTCGGCGCGGTGGCACTTGCGCTGCTCTTTATCTATCCGCTAAATAAAGCACGTGTGGAAGAAAATGTAGCGGAGCTGGCAAGGCGCAGAGGTGAGAATGGGTAGATTTTTATTTTTCACTTGTATGATTGTGCGGGAAGTGTTATGATGATTGACAGCGGCAGTCCGGGGTATGCCAGGAAAGTGCTTTGGCCAAACGATAAATGACTGTCGCGGCAAAAGAAAATGAGCGGAAAGGAAACGAAAATAACGTGACCTATAAAGAAGCAAGGGTATATTTGGACAAGGTGTCGAAATACGGAAGTGTACTTGGCTTGGATACGGTTCGAGAGCTTCTGCGTGAGCTTGGAGATCCCCAGGAGGATCTCCGGTTCATACATGTTGCGGGAACGAACGGGAAAGGGTCTGTGCTTGCTTTTATTTCTACCATTCTGAGTGAGGCAGGCTATCGGACCGGAAGATATATTTCACCGACTGTGATCTCTTATCTGGAGCGGATCCAGATTGACGGAAAATGGATTCCGGAAGCGGAATTTACAGAACTGGTTGAAGAAGTTCAAAAAGCTATTGTGCGTATGGAGACAAGAGGACTTGGGAGTCCTACTGTTTTTGAGATTGAGACCGCAATAGCTTTTTTGTATTTCAGGAAAAAGCAATGTGATCTTGTTGTCTTGGAGACCGGGCTGGGCGGCGCGGAGGATGCCACGAATATTGTAAACAATACGGTAGCTGCCGTTTTTACTTCCATCAGCCGGGACCATATGGGAATTCTGGGAGATACGGTGGAGGAAATCGCGGAAAAGAAAGCCGGAATCATCAAGGCAGGCTGTGCGGTCGTATCGGCCGCCCAGGAGCCGGAGGTCAGGCGGATATTGGAAGGGCGCGCCGCAAAATGCGGCTGCGCGGTGAGGTTCGCGAGGCCGGAGGAGGCGGTGGTTGTCCGGGAGGATCACCTGGGACAGACCTTTTCCTACGGAGGAATGGAGCATTTGAAAATCCGGGTGTCAGGAAGCTATCAGATTTTAAATGCGGTGACCGCATGGGAGGCGGTCCGGGCGGTGAATGAAAGGACCGGAAACAGGATCACAGAGGAGGCGGTCCGCATAGGATTTGAAAAAGCGCAGTGGCCGGGGCGGTTTACCTGTGTGACGGAAGAGCCGGTATTCATTGTGGACGGTGCTCATAACGAGGCCGGGGCCGTATGGCTGCGGAAATCTGTGGAAAGATATTTCCCGGGGAGGAGGCTCCTTTGCATCATGGGGGTATTCCGGGATAAGGAATATGGAAGGATCGGGGAGATTATGGCTCCGCTGGCAGACAGGCTCTATACGGTGAGCCTGCCGGACCGGAACCGTACCCTGCCTGCAAAAGAATTGAAAACTGCCGTGGAACCCTATTGTAAAGGGAAGGTTCTGGCAATGGAATCTATTGAGCAGGCGGTGGATGAGGCTTTGGATGAGGCGGGAAAGGAAGACGTGATTCTGGCTTTCGGTTCTCTTTCTTATCTTGGAAGAGTCATAGAGAAGGTACTTCGAGGGTGTCCGTCTGCTTCGAAGATGACGTGCGGGCGATCGCACAAATTGGTTACAAAAAGGGAAGAGGGATAAAGGATGATAGATCAGGACAAGGTAAGGCAGGCGGTTCGGCTTTTGCTGGAAGGAATCGGGGAAGATCCGGATCGGGAAGGTCTGGCGGAGACGCCGGAGAGAATCGCCAGGATGTGCGAAGAGATTTACGGAGGTCTGGATGAGACGGCGGAGGTTCACCTGCGGAAAACATTTGAGGCAGAGGAAAATGAGATGGTGCTGGAGAAGGATCTTGTATTTTACTCCACCTGTGAACATCACCTGCTGCCTTTTTTTGGAAAGGCACATATCGCTTATATTCCGGACGGAAGGGTCGTGGGGCTGAGCAAGCTGGCGCGGACAGTAGAGGTCTTTGCCAGAAGACCTCAGATTCAGGAACAGCTTACCGGACAGATTGCGGATGCGCTGATGCGCTTTCTGCAGCCGAGGGGAGCCATGGTTCTGATCGAAGCAGAGCATATGTGTATGACCATGCGGGGAATCAAAAAGCCGGGCAGCAGGACCGTGACAATGGCCAAAAGAGGCTGCTTTCTGGAGTATCCGGAGCTGGAGCATACTTTTTTTGCGATGCTTGGGACGGGAAAGTAAGACAAAGGATGTGATAGCTTTAACGATAAGGAGAAGAAGATGCAGATAGGCGGGAAGACATTTGACATTGGACATCGGACCTATATTATGGGAATCCTGAATGTGACACCGGATTCGTTTTCGGATGGGGGGCGTTTTCAGAATGAGGACGAGGCGCTGCGGCATGCTCAGAAGATGATAGAGAATGGGGCGGATATTCTGGATGTGGGAGGGGAATCCACGCGTCCGGGCTATGTGCGGATCTCGGAGGAAGAGGAAATCGCTCGTGTCGCACCGGTGATTGGCAGTCTGAAAGAACATTTTGACGTGCCGGTATCCGTGGATACATACAAAAGCGAAGTGGCCCGGGCCGCTCTGGAAGCCGGGGCAGATCTGGTCAACGATATCTGGGGATTGAAATATGACGGCAGAATGGCCGGTGTCATCGCAGAGGCGGGCGTGCCCTGCTGCCTGATGCATAACCGGGAGAAGGCGGAATATACGGATTTTATCCCGGACGTGCTGGGGGATCTGCGGGAGTCTGTGAAGCTTGCAAAGGCAGCAGGGATTTCCGAGGAACAGATTATTCTGGATCCGGGGATCGGATTTGGAAAAACTTATGAAATGAATCTGGAAATGCTGAAAAACCTGAAAGAACTGGAATGCCTTGGGTATCCCATTCTTCTGGGGGTATCCAGGAAATCGGTTATCGGGCTGACGCTGGAGCTTCCGGCAGACCAGCGGGAGGAGGGGACACTGGTGACAACCGTGCTCGGGATACTGGGCGGATGCTCTTTTGTGCGGGTGCATGACGTGGAGAAGAATTTACGTGCGGTCAAAATGACGGAAGCGATCCTGCGAGAGCATAACGTGTTCAAATGACGGAAAACCCTACGGGAGCATAATGTGTTCAAATGACAGGGGAAGATGCCATAGAATCAGGATAGACGCTACTGTGGCGGTAAAAATATGGAGATGCGATATGGACAAAATTAAGATAGAAAATATGGAGATATTTGCCAGACACGGCGTATATCCGGAGGAAAATAAGCTGGGACAGAAATTTCTGGTATCCGCGGTTCTGCATACGGATATCAGAAAGGCCGGGAAGACAGATGATCTGAATGCCACCATTAACTATGGGGAAATCTGCCGGCTTATGGATACCTTTATGAAAGAACATACCTTTTCCCTGATTGAGCGGGCTGCGGAGAGCATGGCGGAAGAACTGCTGCTTCATATCCCGGGGTTGGAAAAGGTGGAGATCGAAGTGAAAAAACCCTGGGCTCCCATCGGGCTTCCGCTGGAATCGGTGTCCGTGGAGATCCTGCGGCAGTGGCATACGGCATATATTGCCCTGGGTTCCAATATGGGAGACAGGAAAGCCCTGCTGGACCAGGCCGTAAGTTCGCTTGGTGCCCTGCCGGGATATCCGGTCAGGGACGGACAGGGCAGAACAGTTGCTGCTAAGGCGGTGGAGAAGGTTTCCAGGTATTATGAGACAGCTCCCTATGGTGTGACGGATCAGGCGGATTTTCTGAATGCCTGTCTGAGACTGCGCACGCTGCTCACGCCGGAGGAACTGCTTGAGACGCTGCACAGGGTGGAACAGGAGGCAGGAAGAGAGCGGATCATACGCTGGGGACCCCGCACGCTGGATCTGGATCTGATTTTTTATGATGATCTGGTTCTGGAATCGGATGATCTGTGCATCCCTCATGTAGAGATGCACAAACGGCGTTTTGTTCTGGAGCCGCTCTGTGAGATTGCTCCTTATAAACGTCACCCGATATATGGAAAGACCGTGCAGGAAATGCTGGCGGATAACGGAATATGATACTGAGCGCCAGATAAATCCATATCCTTTGCTGAGTTGTTAGGAAATAACTTTTTCTTCTTGATTTCCTACAGGAAGCTTATAACAGCGCTTCAAACGTATCATAAAAGGTAGGGAAGGATACGTCCACACAATGGCTGTCCAGGATCTTGGTATGTCCCTCTGCAGCAAGGGCAGCAATGCTGAAAGCCATCGCGATCCGGTGATCCAGCAGTGTATGGATGGTTGCTCCGTGGAGGGGAGTGCCGCCGCAGATCACCATTCCGTCCGCCGTGGGAATGGCATTGCATCCCATGGCTTTCAGATTGTCGGTTACGGTCTCGATCCGGTCCGATTCTTTGACCTTCAGTTCCTCCGCATCGCGGATAAAGGTAGTTCCCTCTGCCATGGCGGCCATCACCGCGATAATGGGGATCTCGTCGATCAGGGTGGGGATGATATCCCCTTTGATGGTGATTCCATGGAGCCGGCTGGTACGTACGAGAATATCGGCCACAGGCTCGCCGCCCTCTTTCCGCTGGTTCAGCAGAGTGATATCTGCGCCCATATCCTCACAGACTCTTAAGATGCCTGCGCGGGTGGGGTTGATTCCGATATCCCGGATCAGGATCTCGGAATCCGGAATCACGAGCCCGGCAGCGATAAAATAAGCGGCTGAGGAAATGTCGCCGGGGACGTGGATCTTCTGTCCGTATAATTCCTCACAGGGCCGGATAATGGCGGTCGCCTTTGTGTCCCCGTCCAGAGAATAGACCGAACGCAGATCCGCTCCGAACTCCCGCAGCATCAGCTCCGTATGGTTCCGGGAGAGGCTTGGCTCGGTAACGGAGGTCTCTCCCTCGGCGTAAAGTCCGGCAAGCAGGATGCAGGATTTGACCTGGGCGGACGCTACCGGGGAATCGTAGCGGATCCCGCGGAGGTGTGCCGGAGTAATGTAGAGCGGCGCGCAGTCATTTCTCAGGATGCTGGAAATATTGGCCCCCATCTGGCGTAAGGGTTCCATGATCCGCTTCATGGGGCGGGAATTTAAAGACTCGTCACCTGAGAGCTTGGAGTCAAAAGGCTGCCCCGAGAGGATCCCGCAGATCAGCCTTGTGGTGGTGCCGCTGTTTCCTACGTCCAGAAGGCTGTCCGGCGCACTTAAGCCGTGAAGACCTTTTCCGTGTATGAGGACAAAACTGCCTCTGTTCTCGATGTCAATGCCCATCCTGCGGAAACAGCCGATGGTGGCGAGGCAGTCCGCCCCCTGGAGAAAATTATGTACCTCGGTGGTTCCCTTTGCAATGGAGCCGAACATGATGCTCCTGTGGGAGATAGATTTATCTCCCGGTACGGTCACTTCTCCTTTTAAACCAGTGATATTCGTTAATTCCATGTTATTTTATCCTTTCCTGTGTAAAGTAGTTACGTAAAGTAGTTACCTTATACTTCATACACGATATATCTGTGCTTTTTCAGCAGTTCCGTTGCTTTCGCGGAAGCATCCTCATCGTAAAATTCAATACGCAGGACACCTTCTTCAAATTCACGGTTGTGGATGATGCCGATGTTCTTGATGTTGACCATATTGCTGGCGAGGATTGTGGCGATTGTGGCGATTCCTCCCGCCTCATCGATGATATCACAATATACGGCAAACTGCTTCTTAATCGGTCCCGCAGAGCCTTCCGGCATGGAGTTGCGGTAATCGCGGGAAGACTCGAACATGGAGTAGAGCGTCCCTTCCGCGCTTTCGTCTACCGCCTGCTTCGCGTCTGTCAGACTCCGGATGAATTCCCCCAGTATTCGGGAAATATTTTCCCTGTTCTTTAAGCAGATCTGCTGCCACATGACAGGCGAGGAGGAGGCGATGCGGGTGATATCCTTAAAGCCGCCCGCAGCCAGCATCTTCATCAGTTCCTCCCGGGTATCGTGCTCCTTCACGAAGTTCACCAGGCTGGCCGCGATGATATGGGGCAGATGGCTGATGGCTCCCGTCACATAATCGTGCTCCTCATAATCCAGTATGATCGGAAGCGCTTTCAGGGAGGCCACAAAGTCCCTGTAAGCATTGACCTTCTCTTCGGATACTCTGGCCGTAGGGGTCAGAATGTAGTATGCATTTTCGATCAGATGCGGCTTTGCATTTATAAATCCGTTTTTTTCCGAGCCTGCCATGGGATGTCCGCCGATAAAATATTCTTCCAGTTCCAGGGCAATGACCTTTTTGTGAATGGAAGTCTTGACGCTGCCTACATCGGTCAGGATACAGTCCGGGCTGAGATGATTTTTGATCTGGCTTAAGTAGGCCGTATTGTATGAAACCGGAGCGCACAGGAAGATATAGGTGCAGTCACGGAAATTGTCGTCGATCGAAGAACAGGAAGTGTGGATGATCCCCTCCTGTACGGCCAGGGCCAGAGTCTCTTTATTTTTATCAAATGCCAGGATCTCACAGTCAGGGTGGTACTGGCGGATCGCCCTCGCGATGGAGCCGCCGATCAGGCCCAGACCGATAAATCCTACTTTCTTTATCGCCATAGCATGAACCTCTCCTCATACAAATTGAAATTAAATCAAAGTTATTTTAGCATTTAAAATAATAAAAGTAAAGGAACCATATGATATTTGGCGGAAAAAATCGTTACAATTCACGGCCTAACCGGCCGCGAATTGTAACGCATCTGGTCCATTATAAAGTCGCCTTCGGCGAGGGACCAGATGTCTGAAATCGGTGCTTTATCGTCCGGATGCCTTGCAGCAAGGTGCAAGGCACCGTTAAAAGTAACAAAAAATCCTGTTAAAAATTTATAAAAGAGTTGTAATAAGTGGAGAAGTTTAGTACAATATTTACAGAGTGTGCGGCTGCAGAAGCAGATGCGCATAAAATAGAAACAAGGAGGCAGCAGCATGAAGGTTTACAGAACGGATGAGATCAGAAACGTAGTATTGCTTGGACACGGGGGCAGCGGTAAGACGAGCCTTGTGGAGGCAATGCTATATGTATCCGGAGCTACAAAGCGTATGGGCAAGGTTTCCGAGTCCAATACGACAAGTGATTTTGATAAGGAAGAGCAGAAACGAGGATTTTCCATCAGTACGAGTATCGTACCGATCGAGTGGGAAAAGGCCAAGATCAATATATTGGACACCCCGGGATACTTCGATTTTGTCGGGGAGGTAGAGGAAGCGGTCTCTGCGGCGGACGCGGCGGTGATTGTGGTATCCGGCAAGGCCGGAGTTCAGGTAGGTACGGAGAAAGCATGGGAGCTGTGTGAGAAGTACCATCTGCCCCGTATGATCTATGTGACGGAGATGGATGTGGATGACGCCAGCTTCCGCCAGGTGGTAGAGGATCTGACAGCCAGATACGGCAAGAAGATCGCGCCTCATTTCCAACCGATCCGTGAAAATGAAAAGCTGGTGGGATATATCAACATCATCAAGAATGCGGGAAGAAGATATACCGGCATCGGAAAGCGTGAGGAATGTGAGATCCCGGATTACTGCAAGGAGAATCTGGAGACGCTGCGTGATTCTCTTATGGAGGCCGTGGCAGAGACCAGCGAGGAATTCATGGAGCGCTACTTCGGCGGCGAGGAGTTTTCCGTAGAAGAGATCCGCGCGGCAATGCGTACGGAAGTGATGGACTGCAGTATCGTGCCGGTGGCAATGGGTTCCAATATCGAGGCACAGGGCGCTGCGAACCTGCTGTCCGATATCGTGCGTTTCTTCCCGAGTCCGGATAAGAGAACCTGTGCGGGAATTAACCGGACAACCAACGATATTTTTGAAGGCAATTATGATTTCTCCAAGGCGAAGACCGCCTATGTATTTAAGACCATGGTAGACCCGTTCATCGGAAAGTATTCCTTTGTAAAGGTATGCTCGGGTGTACTCAAAGGGGACGATGTTCTGTTCAACGCGGGAAGCGAGTCAGAAGAAAAGCCGGGCAAGCTCTATATTATGTGCGGCAATAAGCCTACCGAGGTCAGTGAGCTGTTCGCGGGCGATATCGGCGCCATCGCGAAGCTGGCCAACACAAAGACAGGGGATACCCTCTCTACCAAGGGCTCTCAGGTACTGTATACAAAGACGGAGTATTCCGTACCTTATACATATATGAGATACCGTGTAAAGAATAAAGGCGAGGAAGATAAGGTATCCCAGTCCCTCTCACGTATGATGGCGGAAGATGTGACCCTGAAGGCTGTCATCGACAGCGAGAACCGCCAGTCGCTGCTGTACGGTATGGGAGACCAGCATCTGGAGATCGTGGTGAGCAAGCTGCTGTCCAGATATAAGGCGGAGATTATCCTGGAGACACCGAAGGTTGCTTTCCGTGAGACGATCCGCAAGAATTCCGATGTGGACACCAAGTATAAGAAGCAGTCCGGCGGACATGGGCAGTACGGCCATGTCAAGATGAAATTCGAACCCTCGGGAGATCTGGAGACTCCTTACGTATTTGAGGAAATCGTAGTGGGCGGTGCTGTTCCGAAGAATTACTTCCCGGCAGTGGAAAAGGGGCTGCAGGATTCCGTAGTGAAGGGACCGTTGGCCGGATATCCGGTAGTCGGCGTGAAGGCCATCCTCTATGATGGATCCTATCATCCGGTAGACTCCTCGGAGATGGCGTTCAAGACCGCTACATGCCAGGCATTCAAGAAGGGATTCATGGAAGCTTCTCCGGTACTTCTCGAGCCAATCGCCTCCCTGAAGGTGACGGTTCCGGACAGCTATACCGGTGATGTCATGGGAGATCTGAATAAGCGCCGCGGGCGTGTGCTGGGTATGAATCCGATCGCGGGCGGCAAGCAGGTGATTGAGGCTGATATCCCGATGACCGGCCTGTTCGGATACTGCACGATCCTGCGTTCCATGACCGGCGGAAGAGGAACCTATGAATATACTTTCGCAAGATATGAGCAGGCACCGTCCGACGTGCAGGAAAAGGAGATCGCGGCTCGCGCGGCGGCAGAAGCGTAACATTTAAAATCAGTACGAAAGCCTTGTCATTGACGGCTCTTTTGTATCATATAGTACAAAAAAGAGACTCTCATCCGGTAAAAAGGATGGGGGCTCTTTTTTTGTTTTTTTGTTAAAAAATGGAAGTTTCTGAATGATTATACCAGTGTGAAAAATAAAAAAGTCCATATAATAATGACAAACATAAAAACGGATACCAAAAGTAAAGGTATTCGTTTTTGTGTGTCAGGGCGCGAGTTTCGCAAGCGAAACTCTTTGTTCTCAGAGTATAAAGAAACGATACGTAAGAGAAACTGAACAGTGGAAAGGTGTGTGGCGCATGATGAAGAAAGCAATTAAAAGTTTGTTTCTGGCATTTGTGTTTTTGACGGGGCTTTTGGCATCCGGGTGCCTGGGATGGGCGGCGGCGGGGTATATTCCTCAGGAAGAGGTCAGTACCCTGGACATCGAAGAAGATACCGTGCTGGTGGGAGGCATGCCGGTGGGAATCTATATGGAGACGGACGGAGTACTGGTCCTGGATACCCAGCCCATCGAAGGGCTGGACGGACTGGAGTACGATCCTGCCCGCAATCTGGTAAAATCCGGAGATTATATTGTGGGGATCAATCAGGAAAATATCAGCAGAAAGGATGATCTGATCCAGGTACTGAAAAATCTGACGGACAGATCGGTAGTACTGACGCTGCGCAGGGAGGATGAGATGATGGATGTCCGGCTGGAGGCGGTGGAGGATGAGCCGAATGATTATAAGCTTGGAATCTGGGTCCGGGACAATGTACAGGGACTTGGGACGATTACTTTTCTGAACCAGAACAGCAGATTCGGCGCTCTGGGGCATGGGATTCATGACGCGGACACCAACCTTTTGATGGAAATTGAGGAAGGAAGCCTTTACAAAACCAGTATTCGGTCGATCTTAAAAGGAGACTATGGTATACCGGGCAGTATGGAAGGGCTGATCGTATATAACGCGTTCAATCATCTGGGAAGCATCGATAAGAATACGGAAGCCGGGATCTATGGGACGGTAGATAAGATCGATGAATTGTTCGAGGAGCAGATCCCGGTGCAGGTAGCTTCCCGGAACGAGATTCAGCCCGGGGAAGCAGTCATACGCTGCTACCTGGAAGACAGGATACAGGAGTATGCGGTATCCATAACCGGTATCGATCCGGAACCGAAGGAGATCAACAAAGGGATCGTGTTCCAGGTGACGGATCAGGAGCTGCTGGATAAAACGGGAGGCATCATCCAGGGAATGAGCGGTTCTCCCATTCTGCAGAACGGAAAACTGGTGGGCGCGGTGACCCATGTATTTGTGAACGATCCGACAAAAGGGTATGGGATTTTTGCGGAAACCATGCTCCATGAGGCAGAATAAACATCCTTCCTGCGGGCAGCCGTTTATAAAAACGGCAGTTGCCGGCAGGATATGCAGAAAATTGGCAAATCTTCGACATTACATGTCGAATCTACACGGTAAAATATCCTTGATTCTGTAATCTTGTGTAGATATAATAAAAGTTGATAGTGGTATTTCTGCAGTACACAGACCTGTCTGGAGGAAAAGGGTATGGAACAATTGACCGTAGCTATCGCTGATGACAATGAAAAAATGCTGAATATGCTCGAAGAAATCATTAGTATCGACAAAGAGCTCAATGTAGTTGGAAAAGCGAAGAATGGCGAGGAAATGTGTCAGATCATCAAAGACAAAAGACCGGACGTTGTTCTTCTGGATCTGATAATGCCGAAAATGGACGGTCTGTCGGTGATGGAACATGTCAGCCATGACAAGTCCATGTCAAAGCCGCCATATTTCATTGTTGTTACAGCAGTCGGACAGGAGAGGATTACTGAAGATGCTTTTAACAAGGGTGCAAATTACTATGTCATGAAGCCGTTCAATAATGAATTGCTGTTGAACCGGATCAAGACAGTTAGGAAGGTGTTTAGAAGCCACGATAGGAAGATAGAAGAGATTATCGAAAATACACAGATTCGAGAAGATGACCTGGAAAATAGAGTTACAGATATGCTTCACGAAATTGGAATTCCCGCCCATATTAAAGGCTATCACTACCTGAGGGACGCCATTATCATGGCAGTTGAGGATATGGATGTCCTGAACGCGATTACAAAGGTACTGTATCCAACAGTGGCAAAAAAGTACCAGACTACTTCCAGCCGGGTCGAACGCGCAATCAGACATGCGATCGAAGTGGCCTGGAGCCGGGGGAAGCTGGATACATTGGACGAACTGTTCGGGTATACCGTGAGTAATGGCAAAGGAAAGCCCACCAATTCTGAATTCATCGCATTGATTGCTGACACTATTCAGTTAGAGTACAAGCATAGATAAAAAATCTGATTTAAGAAACACTATTCCACAGTTCAAGACAAAATTCCCAAAGAAAATTGAATTTTAGCCAATATTCCTGAAAGATAAATCTTTTCAATGTACAAAAAATGAGTTATAATAAGAGACAATCATAGTATTTTGAAGAGATACTAAGAAAGGGTCAGAGGTTTGTTAGCTATGAAAAATATTTTATTTGCAACTTCAGAGTGTGTTCCATTCATTAAGACAGGAGGGCTCGCGGACGTGGCAGGATCCTTGCCGAAGTATTTTGACAAGGAAAAGTATGACGTGCGTGTCGTGCTGCCGAAGTATAATTGTATGTACCAGAAATGGAAAGATATGCTGGAATACGTAGATCACTTTTATATGAATCTGGCAGGCCAGGACCGCTATGTCGGCATCCTGAAATGCGAATATGAAGGTGTGCAGTTCTATTTTATTGATAATGAGCATTATTTCAACGGATTTGCTCCATATGAAGGTGATCCGAAATGGAATATTGAGAAATTCGCGTTTTTCTCAAAAGCAGTTCTCAGTATTCTTCCGGTGGTTGGTTTCCGACCGGACCTTATCCATTGCCACGACTGGCAGACAGGGCTGGTTCCGGTGTATCTGGACAACTTCCGCTACGCAGGCGAATACTACCGCGGGATCGCTACGATCATGACGATACATAACCTGAAATTCCAGGGAGTATGGGACACGAAGACGGTTCGGGGTATCACCGGGCTTCCGGAGTATTATTTTGTTCCGGATAAGATGGAAGCTTACAAGGACGCCAACCTCTTGAAGGGCGGTATCGTTTATTCCGACCGGGTGACAACGGTAAGCCAGACCTATGCGGAGGAGATCAAGACTCCGTTCTACGGGGAGGCGCTGGACGGACTCATGAACGCGCGTTCCAATGTGCTCAGCGGTATCGTGAACGGCCTGGACTATACGGACTGGAATCCGGAGACAGATACTAGGATCGCAAAGAACTTCAACATTGAAAACTTCCGTAAGCTGAAGCAGCTGAATAAGCTCGCTCTTCAGGAGGAACTGGGGCTTGATAAGGATTCTCATGTGATGATGATCGGTATCGTATCCCGCCTCACAGATCAGAAAGGCTTCGACCTGATTGATTATGTGATGGACGAGCTCTGCCAGGATGCGGTACAGGTTGTGGTTCTTGGAACAGGAGATCCGAAGTACGAGAATATGTTCCGTCATTTCGCATGGAAGTATTCCGGAAAGGTATCCGCGAATATTTATTATTCCGATGAGCTGTCTCACAAGATCTATGCTTCCGTTGATGCGTTCCTGATGCCGTCTCTGTTCGAACCCTGCGGACTCAGCCAGCTGATGAGCCTCAGGTACGGTACATTGCCCATCGTGCGTGAGACCGGCGGCCTCAAGGATACGGTAGAAGCATACAACGAGTACGAAAAGACCGGTACCGGATTCAGCTTTACCAATTACAACGCCCATGAGATGCTCAATACGATCCGTTATGCGGAGCAGATCTATTATGATAAGAAGAGAGACTGGAATAAGATGGTCGAGCGTGCCATGGCGCAGGATTTCTCATGGAACAATTCCACCAGGCAGTATGAGGCGCTCTACAGGGATCTGATTGGAGAATGATAATGCATACAGGAGAAGACAGATGAAGATCATTGACAGGCTGAATGAGGATAAGATACATATTTCATTTGAGGTGTTTCCGCCGAAGACCGATGCAGGGTTCAACAAGGTGCTGGACGCGACGGACAAGATCGCGGCGCTGAAGCCGTCCTATATCAGTGTGACCTACGGCGCGGGGGGCGGAACGAGCAAGAACACGGCGAAGATCGCCTCACATATTAAGGATGATCTGGGAGTATTGAGCCTGGCTCATCTGACCTGTGCATCTTCCACAAAGGATGAGGTGCGGGACGTGATCGGAAATCTCAAACAGCTTGGAATTGAAAATATACTGGCACTTCGGGGAGACATCCCCGAAGGCATGGTATTCCCGTCCGAGGATCGTTTCCATTATGCGTGGGAGCTGGTGCGGGAGATCAGGAAGCACGGCGATTTTTGTATCGGCGCCGCATGTTATCCGGAAGGCCATGTGGAGAATGAGCATAAGACGGATGATATCCGGTATCTGAAGCAAAAGGTAGACAGTGGTGTGGATTTTTTGACTACCCAGATGTTTTTTGACAATGATATCCATTATAACTTTTTATATCGGATCCGGGAAGCAGGGATCACGGTTCCGGTACTTCCGGGAATCATGCCGATCACCAGCGCATCCCAGATGAAACGCAGCCAGGAGTTGTCCGGCACAGTATTTCCACGGCGTTTTCTGGCTCTGATGGATCGGTTCGGCAGTTATCCGGAGGCTATGATGCAGGCCGGGATTGCCTATGCTACGGATCAGATCATAGACCTGCTTGCGAACGGGGTCAGGAATATTCACATTTATTCCATGAATAAGCCGGATGTGGCGGCAAAGCTCATGGAGAACCTTTCGGAGATCATCAAGTGTTAGGAACTGTATGGAAATAATTTTTACATCTTGATTTCCTACAGTTCCTTAGGAGAAGGATACTAAGGCTTAGGAGAGCACGGAAAATGGATCAATTGACGAGAGAGGCTGTCCGATACCTGGGATATGGAAAAAATGCGGTAGATGACCGGACACTGCAGCTGGCCGCAGATTCTTTTGAGAATCTGCGGTCTGTCATGAGCAGGAAGTCTGTCTACCGCATCTTTGATTTAGAGCAGGCGGACGCAGAGAATATCCGGTTCGGAAATCTGGAGGTAAGAAGCAAGAACCTTGGCAGGAATCTTCAGGGTTGTGATAAGATCGTTTTGTTCGGGGCTACCTTAGGGATCGGGGTGGACCAGCTTTTGTCACGGGTGTCGAGAAGAGATATGGCAAGGACCGTAGTCTTGCAGGCATGCGCAGCGGCGCTTTTGGAGGAATACTGTGATGAGTGCCAGGAAGAGATCGGCGAGAGGCTGCAGGCGGAAGAGAGATTTCTGAGGCCAAGGTTCAGTCCGGGGTATGGGGATTTTCCCATTGAATGTCAGAATCATGTGATCCGGATGCTGGATTCGGCAAAGACGATCGGGCTTACGATCACGGAGAGCTTCATGATGGTGCCCTCAAAATCTGTGACGGCTGTCATCGGAGCAGGTACGGAGCAGGTAATGTGCCACAGACAGGGCTGTGAGGTCTGTGAGAAAAAAAATTGTATATATAGAAGGGATTCCTTATGATAAAAGAAGACTTGGGAAAAAAACTGCTTTTTTTTGACGGCGGTATGGGTACGCTTTTGCAGGCGAAGGGGCTGAAGCCGGGAGAACTGCCGGAGACATGGAATGTGGAACATGCAGAGGAGATCACAGGTATCCACCAGGCATATATAGAAGCGGGCAGTGATATCGTACTGACCAATACCTTTGGAGCCAATGCCTTAAAGTTTCGGGACGGCGGATACCCGCTGAAGGACGTGATCTGCAGGGCGGTCGGACACGTGAAGGAGGCGGCGCGGCGCTCTGCGGCAGGACGCACAGTCTATACGGCTCTGGATGTAGGTCCCACAGGCAAGCTCTTAAAGCCTATGGGGGATCTGGGATTTGAAGCAGCCTATGAAGCATATAAGCAGGCCATGGTCTATGGGGAGGAGGCGGGAGCCGACCTGATCCATATTGAGACGATGAGCGATACCTATGAGATCAAGGCGGCCGTGCTGGCGGCAAAGGAGAACACGAAGCTTCCGGTCTTTGTGACGGCTGTTTTTGATGAGAGGAAAAAGCTTTTGACCGGTGCGGATGTACCAGCCCTTGTCAGTTTGCTGGAAGGACTCCGCGTTGACGCCCTCGGCGTGAACTGCGGCCTGGGGCCGGTCCAGGTTCTTCCTGTTCTGGAAGAGCTGCTTGCCTGTGCGTCCGTTCCGGTCATCGTGAAGCCCAATGCAGGCCTGCCGAAGCAGCGGGGCAATGAGACCTTCTATGATATCATGCCGGAGGAATTCGCGCGTACGATGAAGGACATCGCGGACAGGGGCGCGGCAGTCATCGGCGGATGCTGCGGAACCACACCGGAGCATATCCGCCATATGATCGCGGAATGCGGGGAAATCCATGTAAAGCCTGTGGAGAAAAAGTCGTTTACGGTGATTTCTTCTTATGGACAGGCGGTTGTTTTCGGCAATGGTTCCAAGATCATCGGGGAGAGGATCAACCCGACGGGGAAAAAGAGGTTCAAGCAGGCACTGAAAGACCATGATGTGGATTATATCCTAAAGGAAGGAATCATGCAGGAGGAGAATGGGGCCCATATTCTGGATGTAAATGTGGGGCTTCCGGATATTGACGAGACGTCAATGATGGTGGAGGCGGTGGAAGGGCTGCAGAGTGTTACCGGCCTTCCGCTGCAGATCGATACGGTAGACGTACGCGCCATGGAGGCGGCGCTGCGGATCTACAACGGCAAGCCTATGGTGAATTCGGTCAGCGGCAAACAGGAATCCATGGACGCGGTATTTCCTCTGATCGCAAAATACGGCGGTGTTGTCGTCGGTCTTACGCTGGATGAAAAAGGGATCCCGCAGACTGCCGACGGAAGGCTTAAGGTGGCGGAAAAGATCATCCGGGAAGCGGCAAAATATGGGATTGAAAAGAAGGATATCGTGATAGATGTCCTTGCCATGACCATCAGCTCCGAGCCTGAGGGCGCAGCCGTCGCTTTGGAGGCCATTGGCAGGGTGCGTAAGGAGTTGGGAGTGCACACAGTTCTTGGAGTGTCCAATATATCCTTTGGGCTTCCATGCCGGCCGATCTTGAATGCCAATTTTTACACGATGGCAATGTATGCCGGCCTCAGTGCGGGAATCGTGAATCCGTCCTCGGAGGCGATGATGGAAGCTTATGACGCATATCATGCACTCCTTGGAATGGATGAGAACTGCGGCCGGTATGTGGCAAAATATGCGTCCAGGAAAGTCCGGAAGGTTCCTTCGGCGGACCAGGGAGCGTCTGCTGTATCTGACAGCAAGAGTCTGCCGTCTGCAGGAGTACGAGAGCCTGGTGCGCCCGGGGACGCTCTGAACCTCCAAAGGGTGATCGAGAAGGGGCTGAAGGAAGAGGCGGAGCATATCACGGAACAGCTGGTTTTGGAGCAGGAGCCGCTTGAGATCATCAATACACATCTGATCCCTGCGCTGGACCGTGTGGGAAAAGGCTTTGAAGAGGGAACGGTCTTTCTTCCGCAGCTCCTGATGAGCGCGGAGGCGGCCAAGGCGGCATTTGCCGTATTGAAGGAACGGATCGCCGACAGCGGAGGGCAGGAGGAGAAGAAGGAAAAAGTGGTTCTTGCCACAGTAAAGGGAGATATCCATGATATTGGAAAAAATATCGTGAAGGTACTGTTGGAAAACTATAGTTTTGATGTCATTGACCTCGGCAAGGACGTACCTCCCGAGACGATATTGGAGACCGTGAAGGCTCAGGATATCCGGCTTGTCGGCCTGAGCGCGCTGATGACCACTACGGTGGTCAGCATGGAGGAGACGATCCGGCTCCTGAAAAAGGAGGCGCCAAAGTGCCGGGTGATGGTCGGAGGAGCGGTACTGAATCAGGAATATGCGGACATGATCGGGGCGGATTTTTATGGGAAGGATGCCATGCAGTCCGTTTACTATGCGTTGGAGATGAATAGTAGTTACAGTTCACGGCCTAACCGGCCGCGGACTGTAACGCAACCAGCCCATTGAAAAGTCGCCTGACGGCGGTCCTAAGCGCCTGTGACGCTTGCTTAGGACGGACCGGAACGGAGTGTAGACGGGCTGGTTGCCAGCAACCGCTATTTTACTGGCCGGATGCCTTGCAGCAGGGTGCAAGGCACCGTGAATAGTAACGAATAGTAACTTGGAGATTACATCTTGACCGATTGCGGTTTACAAATTAAAAACGCTGTGATATGATGAAAAACAGGTTGCTGTGAACAGTAATTGGTCGATAGGAGGATGAAGCAAATGCACCAATATGGAGTGAACCAGTTGAGGAAAATGTTTTTGGAGTTCTTTGAAAGTAAAGAGCATCTTGCCATGAAGAGCTTTTCTCTGGTACCGCACAATGACAAGAGCCTGCTGCTCATTAATTCCGGAATGGCACCGCTGAAGCCATATTTTACAGGACAGGAGATTCCGCCAAAGAAACGGGTGACCACCTGTCAGAAGTGTATCCGGACAGGGGACATCGAGAATGTGGGAAAGACAGCGCGCCACGGCACATTTTTTGAGATGCTGGGGAATTTCTCGTTTGGAGACTATTTTAAAGAGGAAGCCATTGAGTGGTCCTGGGAGTTTTTGACGGAGGTGGTCGGGCTTGACCCGGACAGACTGTATCCTTCCGTATATGAAGAGGATGACGAGGCATTTGAGATCTGGAATAAAAAGATGGGGATTCCGGCCGAACGGATCTTTAAATTCGGAAAGGAAGACAATTTTTGGGAACATGGTTCCGGTCCATGCGGCCCCTGCTCGGAGATCTACTATGACCGGGGGGAAAAGTATGGCTGCGGAAAGCCGGACTGTACGGTAGGCTGTGACTGTGACCGCTATATGGAGATCTGGAATGACGTATTTACCCAGTTTGACAATGACGGCAACGGACATTACAGCGAACTGGAACAGAAGAATATCGATACCGGTATGGGATTGGAGCGTCTGGCATCTGTCGTACAGGATGTGGACTCTATTTTTGATGTGGATACCATCAAGGCGCTGCGTGACCATGTGTGCCGCCTGGCCGGCAGGGAATACGGCGCCGTATATCAGAGCGATGTGTCCATCCGTGTGATCACAGACCATGTGCGTTCCGTAACGTTCATGATCTCGGACGGCATCATGCCTTCTAATGAGGGCAGGGGATATGTACTGCGCCGTCTGCTGCGCCGTGCCTGCCGCCACGGAAGGCTTCTGGGGATCGAAGGAAGCTTTCTTCCGGAACTGTCTAAGACCGTAATTGAAGGGTCGAAGGACGGATATCCGGAGCTGGAGGAGAAGAAGGACTTTATCCTGAAGGTGATCGCGAAGGAGGAAGAGCAGTTCAACAAGACCATTGACCAGGGGCTTGGCATCCTGTCCGACCTGATCGAGGAGATGGAGAAAAAGGGAGAGCATACCTTGGGTGGAGAGTCCGCGTTCAAGCTTTATGACACGTATGGATTTCCGCTGGATCTGACTGTGGAGATTCTGGAAGAGAAGAAGATGGATGTGGATGAAGAAGGGTTTCGGGCTGCCATGGAGGTACAGAGGAAGACTGCCAGAGAGGCGCGGGAGGTCACCAATTATATGGGGGCCGATGTGACTGTGTATGAGTCTATTGACCCGGGGATTACCAGTACTTTTGTGGGATATGACCATCTGTGCCATGAGTCGGAGATCACGGTTCTGACCTCGGAGACAGAACTGACGGATGCTCTTTCGGACGGAGAGACGGGGACTGTCTTTGTGAAGGAGACACCTTTCTATGCCACCAGCGGCGGTCAGGAGGCCGATACGGGCCTTATCCGCACCGCAGAGGGAGAATTCCGGGTGGAAGATACGATCAAGCTTCTGGGAGGCAAGATCGGGCATGTAGGACGTGTTGTAAAGGGCATGCTGAAAACAGGGGATAAGGCGGAACTGGAGGTGGACGCGGAGAAACGGGCATTGTCCGCGCGGAATCACAGTGCCACGCATCTGCTCCAGAAGGCTCTGCGCACCGTTCTCGGAACCCATGTGGAGCAGGCAGGCTCCAGTGTCAATGAGGAGCGGCTTCGTTTTGACTTTACTCATTTTTCCGCATTGACTCCAAAGGAGCTGGAAAAGGTAGAAAGTCTGGTCAATGAAAGCATTGAGAATGCCCTGACGGTGGATATCAGAAACATGCCCATCGAGGAGGCGAGAAAGACCGGGGCACAGGCCCTGTTCGGAGAGAAATACGGGGACATCGTACGGGTAGTCAATATGGGAGATTATTCGATTGAATTCTGCGGCGGTACTCATGTCGGAAATACCTCGGAGATCATGGCCATGAAGATTATCAGCGAGACAGGCGTCGCGGCCGGTGTACGGCGTATCGAGGCGCTGACGTCCAAGGGGCTTCTGAAATATTATGGCACGCTGGAAGAGAAGATGCGGGAAGCGGCAAAACTGCTGAAAGCGACTCCGGACAACCTGGGGGATAAGATTTCGCATCTGATCTCGGAGAATAAAGCACTCCATGGAGAAGTGGAAAGCTTAAAGAGCAAGATGGCGCAGGACGCGGCAGGAGATATCCTGAATCAGGTAAAGGAAGTGGCCGGTGTGAAGCTCCTTGCGTCAGAGCTGGACGGAGTGGATATGAACGGTCTGCGTGACTTAGGCGATCAGCTGAAAGAGAAGCTGGGAGAAGGCGTCGTGGTTCTGGCTTCCGAAAACGGCGGAAAGGTCAGCCTGATGGTGACGGCTACCGAAGGGGCGATGAAGAAGGGCGCCCACGCGGGGAACCTGATCAAAGCGATTGCGGGATGTGTCGGCGGAGGCGGCGGAGGCCGGCCGAATATGGCACAGGCCGGCGGAAAGAACCCGGCAGGGATCGCGGAGGCGCTGGAGAAGGCGGCCGCGGTGCTGGGAGAGCAAGTTGGATGATCGGATGATTGAAAAAAGAGTGCCGGAAGAGCGCCTAGTACAGCGTTTCTTAGTCCCTCATATACTTAGTACTTACTATTTCCGCCATCGCCGCGTTGTCGTCAGTCAACAATGCCACCGCATTGCCTCCTTCCTCCGCCTTGCGCTGACAAAAATATTAAGCACTAAGTATATGGGGATCAAGGAAACGCTGTACTAGTGCGTATCCCCCGGAGGGTTTTTGTTCTATAGGAAAATTCGGAGAAGTTTCCTGGAGAAGTTTCCTATAGAACAAAAAAACAGAGTGTTGGAATTCCAACACTCTGTCGCTTTGCACATATTAGTTATACTTGCGCTTTCTGGCAGCTTCAGACTTCTTCTTACGTCTTACGCTGGGCTTTTCATAATGCTCTCTTTTACGGATCTCCTGCTGAATGCCAGCTTTCGCACAGTTTCTTTTGAATCTGCGTAAAGCACTATCCAACGTCTCGTTTTCTTTCACGATTACATTTGACATAGACTCACACCTAACCTCCCCTCCAGCCTTGTATTGTGCATCATACGACTGTTCGGGTATATTTAGCACTACAGAAGATTATAACATATTTTTTCGTTCAGTCAACTGTTTCTTCACAAAAATTTCATGAAAGTCTTTACATAAAGCTTCGGTTCACCGGCCGGGGAGCATATTGCAGCGATATATAAGGTTACTATTCACGGTGCCTTGCACCCTGCTGCAAGGCATCCGGCCAGTAAAATAGCGGTTGCGTTACAGTCCGCGGCCGGTTAGGCCGTGAACTGTAACTATATAAGTCATTTCGCGACAAATTTTTTGTTGACAATCATGTATATAGCCTATAAAATAGACAGGTAGACAAAATGTCATAATGTTCACCGGGCGGCTTTGTCTGTCCGGTTATTTATGTTTAGGAGGATTATTAGGTATGTCATATGTTGATGAAGTCATTGAATCAGTTGTAAAGAAGAATCCGGCGGAGCCAGAATTCCATCAGGCTGTGAAGGAAGTATTGGAGTCTCTTCGTGTCGTAGTGGAGGCGAATGAAGAGAAGTTCAGAAAGGATGCTCTTCTGGAGAGGCTTGTAGAGCCGGAAAGACAGTTCAAGTTCCGCGTACCATGGGTAGATGACAACGGTCAGGTTCATGTCAATACAGGTTATCGCGTACAGTTCAACAGCGCGATCGGACCTTACAAGGGAGGGCTTCGTCTTCATCCATCCGTGAATCTTGGAATCATCAAGTTCCTGGGATTTGAGCAGATCTTCAAGAACTCTTTGACAGGACTTCCGATCGGCGGCGGAAAAGGTGGTTCTGACTTTGATCCGAAAGGAAAGTCAGACAGAGAGATCATGGCGTTCTGCCAGAGTTTCATGACAGAGCTTTGTAAATATATCGGGGCAGATACGGATGTTCCGGCAGGAGACATCGGAACAGGTGCCAGAGAGATCGGATATATGTACGGACAGTACAAGAGGATCCGCGGGCTTTTCGAAGGTGTGCTGACAGGAAAGGGCCTGTCTTACGGAGGTTCTCTCGCCCGTACGGAGGCGACAGGGTATGGCCTGCTCTACCTGACGGAGGAGCTGCTGAAGATCAACGGCATCGAGATTGCAGGAAAGACGGCTGCTGTCTCCGGTTCCGGCAATGTGGCGATCTACGCCATCGAAAAGGCACAGCAGCTTGGAGCAAAGGTCGTTACGGCCAGCGATTCCAACGGCTGGGTATACGATCCGGACGGAATTGATGTTGCCGCGTTGAAGGAGATCAAGGAAGTGAAGCGTGAAAGACTGACTTCTTATAAGAACTACCGTCCGAATTCCGAGTATCATGAGGGAAGAGGCGTATGGACCGTAAAGGTCGATATCGCGCTTCCGTGTGCGACCCAGAACGAGCTGCATCTGGAAGACGCGAAAGCACTGGCAGCGAACGGCTGCATCATCGTTGCGGAGGGCGCGAATATGCCGACGACTCTGGAAGCAACAGAGTATCTGCAGAAGAACGGTGTCCTGTTCGCACCGGGAAAGGCAGCCAATGCAGGCGGTGTCGCGACATCCGCGCTTGAGATGTCACAGAACAGCGAGCGTCTGAGCTGGACCTTCGAAGAGGTAGATGCAAAGCTGAAAGGCATTATGGTGAATATCTGCCATAATATGTCTGACGCGGCTGAGAAGTACGGATGCAAGGGCAATTATGTCGTAGGGGCGAATATTGCCGGATTTGAGAAGGTCGTAGAGGCAATGACCGCACAGGGGATTGTATAATCGGTAGACCTTAACATGACATGTTCAGTCAGGCCTGCTCATTTACCGGGCGGGCCTGATTTCTTTCATGCATTGGCATGTGGAATTCTATGAACTGCAATATGACCTTTGATATCATCTTATATATGATTCGCCCGTCAAAAGCTCTCATTTCCCTTGCTGGCTAATTTTCCGAATCTCCATGCCACAATATATGAGGGCAATGCACCACATTGCTTCCATATATTGTAGCACGAATCTTCGAAAAATTATCTCAGCAATGAAAATGGACTTTTGACGGTCGAATCATAAATT
>VSNK01000199.1 GCA_009774255.1 Faecalicatena sp. | reverse complement strand
GACCGCCGCAGGCGCGAGTTTCGCAAGCGAAACTCTTTGTTCTTCTATAGGAAACTTCTCCGAATTTTCCTATAGAATAAAAACCCTCCGGGGGATGCGCACTACGCGCAAAAGGAAAATGGCTGCTGTTGCAGCCGCGCTTCGGCGCGAGTGTGCGTCGAGACGCACACTTTTTTGTTTATAGGTTTCTGAGAATGCTCTAGAAAGAATGGGGGTAGCTGCTCAGATACGAATGGAGAAATGATATGTCAGGTGTAAAAGAAGTAAATGCAAATTCGACTCCAATTCCAACTTCGGCTCCGACTTCCGGTTCCGCGCCGTTATCGGCTTCCGAAGCGGCAGCGGCAGGAAGGGCGGCCAGAAAAAGCGTGGAACTGCAGGCAGGCCAGGCGGTGATCGCGGACGCGGCCAGGCGGGCAGCCCAGGCAAAGGAAGAGCTGGAAAAGGAACGTATGGAAAAGGAAAATGAATATGAGGCAGAGAATGAACCGGAAAAGCGGGACACGTCAGAGCTTTCCAGGCAGAGCAAATGGTTCGGCATAGACGGAAGGCTCCTGGAGGCAGGGGATATCAAATGGGTTCTGGAAATGGAGCAGGAGCTCCTGGAGGCTCTTTTGAGATGGATGCCTTCCGGGGATTCGGATATCGCAAAGCAGCTCGAAGAACTGTCCAGGCTGTATCTGGCGCTGCTGGAAGCAGTTCTGACACATACGGTGGGAGATGAGCAGGCGGCCCAGCTTGCGAGGCTGGATGAGATCCTGGCCCAGAAGCTTGCGCTGCTGCTGGATACCGATTTGAAGGATCTGGTGGATTTCCTGAAAGACACAGGCCAGACAGAGACACTGCAGAATGTAAAATCCAGTGTCTACAAGCAGACCACCGGGACATCAATTTCCGCCAAAGCGGCCGATCAGTTCTACGCCAGGGGGAAGACAGGCAACCCGGGAAATACCCGTTACTTTATGCCAGAGTCCACCTATGGGAGACAGGCGGGCCGGATCCGGGCAGGGCAGGCCGCAAGAAGCGGGGCGGAGCAGGCATTCAGAGGAGGGGCAGGGCAGGCAGGAGGCACCCGGCAGGTAGGAGCCGCTCGGGAAAGCGCGGTTTCCACACCGTCCTATGCCTCGGCAAAAGCGCTTTCGGATGAGGGATCGATCTACAAACTGACAGAGGGGAGAAATATCCGTCTTAACCAGCAATTCGATGCCAGCCGAAAGTCCGGCGAGATACAGATGAGCCAGAGGAACCGGGCTTTGAGCGGCGGCGGGGGCAAAGGCTGGGAGAGTACCGGCATCGCAGGCGGAAGAGCCTCATTTACAGGAAATGACCTCGCAAGAGCCAACCGCTTCGCCGCCCACATCAACGGCAGCGGCAATTTGTTGAATCATCCGGGGATCACCGCGAAGAATGAAGAGGTAGTCGGTTATCTGGCGGCGGTTACCACCATCAAGGGTGAGATGTTCGCGGCTTCCTCCGGCAGGAAAAGCGCGATGAATATACCTGTGAAGAGCGCGGTGAACCAGCTGGTGGATTATTATCTGACCCGGAAGGGGATCTACAAGGTCTATGACTATACTACGAATGTGTATGAAAAGACCGGAAACCCTCAGAAGGCGTTGGAGGAAGGGCTGGAATATGCGTATCGCCTGTTCCAGGAAAAGAAAGATAATCCGGAAGCGCAGAAGCAGGCCGCCTATCTGGAACAGGCAGGTTTTTTCCAGATGCTTCTGAAGAACCAGAACATGCAGAGCGATCTGCTGAGAGGGATGCGGCTTTTGGAAGAGAACTGGAGAGAATTCCTCAAATCCATCGGAGAGAATGAGAAGCATGGAATTTCCCTGAAGATGCAGAAGCACAGTCCATGGGGAATCCTGCTGGAACCGGGGGAGCAGAGGCGGTTTTTCGGCGGAAGATCGACAAAGATCATCCTGACCGAAGCAGCCGTGGTGGCGGTGCTGCTGGCCGTATATTTATGTTACCGTCTGCTGGCCGGATAAAGGTGATATAAAATCAGTCAGAGAAAGGATAAGCAAATGTGCGCAATAGAAAAATGTCCAGGGAACAGATTTATTCCGATATCGGAAATATGCCGGATCAGGCCAGTTACTATACGATTGTTCTGGTGAAAGAGGGAGAGCATGATTGAATTAAAAGGCCTTACAAAGAAATACGGCAATTTTATGGCGGTAGATGACTTGAATCTGACCATTGAGACGGGAGGATTTTTTGGTCTTCTCGGCCCCAACGGGGCGGGAAAGTCAACCACCATCAACATGCTGTCAACGCTGTATCTCCCTACGGCGGGGGAGATACGGATCGACGGGGAGAAACTGACCCGAAAGAATACATCACTGAAACGTAAGATCAGTGTCGTTACCCAGGAGTATTCCATGAGACAGGACATGACCATGGAAGAAATCATGGAGTACCAGGGCAGGCTGTATTTTATGCCGAAAAAGAAAATCAGAGAGAAAACACAGGAATTATTGGAATTCTGCGGCCTGATTGATTACCGGAAACGGACGGTGCGCAGGCTGTCCGGCGGAATGAAGCGCAGGCTGATGGTCTGCCGGGCATTGCTGACAGAACCAGATATCCTTCTGCTGGACGAACCGACCGCAGGTATGGACGCGCTGGCCAGACGGCAGATGTGGAATTTTTTAAAGAAATTGAATCGGAACCGTCTGACCATTCTGCTGACCACCCATTATATGGAGGAAGCAGAAATCCTCTGTGACCGTGTAGGCCTGATGTACAGGGGAAAGCTGGAGGAAGTGGATACACCCGGGGCTATGATTGAAAGACTGGGACGGTATGCGGTGGACGAGGTCATAGAGGAAGAGTTGAGCAGCCGTTTTTTCCTGACAAAGGAGGAAGCGATCCAATACCTTTCCGGAATCAACAGTGACGTCTCTCTTCGGAGCACTACGCTGGAAGATGTGTTTTTAGAAAAACTCGGCAAGCATTTGGAGAATCAGTAAGTATGGGTATTATAACAGTATTGTGGGAAAAATGGGTGGAGTTCAGAAGGGATTTTTATAAAATAACATTGGCGGCCATGATCGCGCCTCTGATGTATATTCTTGTATTCGGGATGGGGATTCAGACGATCTCCCATGGACAGCCCTACCTGAATTTTCTGATTCCCGGAGTAGTCGCATTGACAACTATGAACGGGAGCTTCGGTGCGATTGCCCAAAATCTGAACGTACAGAGGCTGTATGAAAAAGCGTTTGATCAGGTAATGATATCCCCAACTCCCCTATGGCAGTTCATCACAGGACAGATTGTAGGCGGGAGCCTGCGTGGAATCTACGCGGGGTGTGTGATCATTTTTCTGATTCTTCCCATCGGGACCAAACTTTGTTTTAACGGCTGGTCATTTTTGATCATGTTTTTGAACGGGGCGGTATTCTCGACTCTGGGGCTGGTGGTATCCTTTTATGCGAAGAGCCATACGGATGTGCCCCGTTTTTCCAATTATGTGATCATGCCCATGGCTTATCTCTGCAATACTTTTTTTTCGGCAGATTCGATGCCCCATGGGCTGCGCGAGGTCATAGGGTACCTGCCGCTTTCCCAGACAAGCAGCATGCTTCGCAGCATCGCGAACAGAGAACCCTTTTCCTATACCGGGATCCTGCTGCTGGCGGGCTATCTGGCGGTGTTGGGGGGACTCTCATTTCTCTTTTTGTATCAAAAGAAAAATCTGTAACGAGAAGGATGAGCAGTATGAGAAGAAGAAAAAGCGTGTGCTGCGCGGCAGTTCTGGCAGCGGTTTGTCTTGTGTTCCATGCAGGCAGTATCGGGACAGTTTCGGCAGAGACATGGACAGACGATAATGATACAAAGGAACAGTACCCGGTGGTTCACCATGCGGAAGAAGGGCTGCCGGACGGCCGGTACGCAGTGGAAGTGGAGCTGTCCGGCGGCAGCGGAAAGGCCGGTGTCGTGTCGCCTACGCTGTTGGTGGCGGAGGACAGCAAATACTATGCGCAGATTACCTGGAGCAGTTCCAATTATGATTATATGGTAGTATCCGGGGAGAGATATGAGAATCAAAGTGAGGAAGGCATCAATTCCAGCTTCCTGATCCCGGTTTTGGCATTTGACGAGAAGATTGCGGTTACGGCAGATACGCTGGCAATGGGGGAGCCTCATGAGATTCCTTATACACTTTATTTTTACTCGGACTCCATCGCCGCGGAAAGCACCCTTCCACAGGAGGGAGCCAAACGTGTGCTTGCCATGGCGGCTGTGATTATTGTGGTAGGTGGGATATTGAATCACTTCGTGAATCAGAGAAGAAAAATAGATTATGCAGGGGGAAAAAGGCACATATGATGAAAGAAAAACAATTATTTTCGATCCGGGAGCTGACCGTGGGCGGGCTGTTTGCCGCACTGATTGCCGCCGGCGCGTTTATTAAGATCACCCTGCCGACCGAACCGGTGCCCATGCATTTTACACTGCAATGGTTCTTTGTGCTGCTGGCAGGGCTCTTATTGAACAAACGGCTGGCAGGAGCCAGTGTAGGTGTGTATCTGATCATCGGACTGGTGGGAGTCCCCGTATTTGCCTCCGGAGGAGGCCCGTCCTATCTGATCAGGCCGACTTTCGGATATCTGCTGGGATTTGCGGCCGCGGCGTATCTCATGGCATGGCTGTGCGAAAACTGCCAGGCGCTGACCTTCGGGAAAATGCTGGCTTTCTCGGTGATCGGGCTGCTGGTCTATTATGGTATCGGGGTGTTCTATTATTTTCTTATCTGCCGTTTCCTGATCGCCCGGGAGCTGACATGGCAGATCCTGCTGATCAATTGCTTTCTGTCTACCGCGGCAGCGGATTTTGCCCTGTGTGTGGCAGCGGTGGGGGTGGCGGCCAAGCTGAGGGGAGTGGTCCGGAGGACGTTGGAATACTGAAAAAATCGTAAAAGGAGATGAAGATGGATAAAGAAAGAAGAATGAGGAAAACATTACTTTTGGCGGCTAAAATTGCCGTCGGAAGCAGTACTGCAATCTATATAGCACAGAAGCTCGGCCTGGAATATGCCATATCTGCGGGAACGATCACGCTGCTGACATTGATGACTACAAAATGGGAGACAGTAAAACTCTCCGTGTTCCGCGTGGTAACATTTGCGGTCACAATTTTGATGGCCTGGATTGCTCTGGGACATATCAAAAGCACATGGATCGGATATGGGTTCTTTATTTTCTGTGTGGTTCTTTTTTCCGAACTTCTGGACTGGAGGGCGACCATTTCCGTCAATTCCGTAATCGGAGCCCATCTGCTGACCAGCCATGATTTCAGCATGGCTTTCATAAAAAATGAATTTCACCTTGTACTGATCGGGATCGTGATCGCCCTGATCCTGAATCTCTTTCAAAACAATTACAGACATAAGCAGGATATCATTTCCAATATGCGCTATACGGAGAATCAATTGCAGAGGATCCTGTGCCGGCTTGCGGAATATCTGTCTTATGAGGAAACACATGTGGACGGCTCCGTGCTGCCGGAAAATATATCACAGGGCGGGCGGTCTTCATCCGGCAATGTATGGGACGATATCATCAAACTGGAAAAGGAACTGCAGAACTTTATCAAGGAAGCATATGAATATCAGGACAATACGTTTCATTCACATCCTGTGTATTACATAGATTATTTTGAAATGCGGTCAGACCAGTGCCATGTGCTTCACAACCTGCATTATGAGGTAAAGAAAATACGCTACATACCGAAGCAGGCGAAAGTAATATCCAAATATATCAGGTATCTTTCAGATTATGTGGTGGAGAGGAACATCCCGTCTGCCCAGATGGAGAAGCTGGAGGGTATCTTTGAGGAGATGAAAAAAGAAGAGCTGCCGAAGAGCAGGGAAGAATTTGAAAACAGGGCGATCCTGTACCATATTTTGATGGATATAGAAGATTTTCTGAAATATAAACAACGGTTTGTACAATCATTGGATGAACAGCAGAAAAAAATGTACTGGGAATGATAAAAAGAGAAAACTCAAATTATACTGTGCGGCAGACTTATCTGGCGCTCAGTATATCTGAGTTTTACTGCCGCGCCGGTCATCAAAAACGGTGCGGCAGTTTCGATATTTACACTATTTACAGATTCGCCTGCATGCGCTTCTCAAGAAGCGCGTGGATCTTGTCCGTAGGAGTCATCACCGTCCCTATGGCGGTATCGTGATTCAGAGAATCAATGATGATCGCCAGATATTTGCTCAGATCTGCCGTGATAAAATAAGGCTTTTCTCTGGCTTCCGGCGGAAGATAAGTCAGGTTCGTGGTAATGACTTTGCTGAGATATCCATTTTGATAATATTCGTCAAATTTTTGAAAACCATCTGTGAACAATCCGAAAGTAGTACACGCGATGACACGTTTTGCTTTCCGGTCCTTTAACTGTTTTGCCACATCCAGCATGCTTTCTCCGGAAGAAATCATGTCATCAATGATGATCACGTCCTTACCCTCTACGTCATCCCCAAGAAATTCATGGGCCACGATGGGATTTTTCCCATTCACGATCTTGGAGTAATCCCGGCGCTTGTAGAACATTCCCATATCCACACCCAGTATATTGGAGAAATATACGGCTCTGTGCATGGCACCCTCATCCGGGCTGATGACCATAAGATGCTCCTTATCCACTTTCAGGTCCGGCACCTCACGGAAGAGTGCTTTCATGAATTGATAAAGAGGATTGAAGCTGTCAAAACCGTTCAGCGGGATGGCATTCTGAACGCGTGGATCATGGGCGTCAAAGGTGATGATATTGGTGATCCCCATGGAGGCCAGTTCCTCCAGTGCCAGCGCACAGTCCAGAGATTCCCGGCGGGTTCTCTTGTGCTGGCGGCTCTCATACAGGAACGGCATGATTACGGTAATACGGTGCGCCTTGCCCGTAGCTGCGGAAATGATCCGCTTCAGGTCCTGAAAATGATCATCCGGAGACATATGGTTCTCATGTCCGTTCACCGTATAGGTCAGGCTGTGATTGCATACATCGGTCATGATGAACAAGTCTGTGCCGCGAATGGTCTCTCTGAGAATCCCCTTTCCTTCTCCGCTTCCAAAACGGGGACAGCAGCAGTCTACAAGATAATTGTTGGAACGATAATTCACATACAAGGGGGACTCTGAGACTTCATTGATGGTGTTTTTCCGAAACGATACGATATGGTCGTTTACTTTTCTTCCAAGCTCAATACAGCTTTCCATGGCGACCAGCTTCAGCGGTGCGACCGGGAGGGTTTTTTCTAATAATTCGATGTTTGACATAAATTCTCTCCTGTGTTCTGTGCATACTTTCTTCAATGCGATGTTTGCGGAAGCGCGGGTAAATTACGAAATCGCCTGCCGCACTCCCTTAAATCTAGTAAACTGTATATTTTGTTATGGATTACGGAGCCGTAACCATAACTTTATGTTGTCCTCATATATGGTTATATCATTTTTTTTACCGAAATTCAAGATAACACGATAAATAAAGCCGAAAATCCTTTTAAAATGGGGGATTTCGGCTTTTATTTTTCTTTGTTGATACTAATTTGATACTAATTGCTCTAATCTGTCCGCCACTTCCTCATGGCGGCTTGGGTACAGGTGACCATAGATATTATTGACCATTTCTACCGTATCGCCGATGCGCTCCGCAATGAGCATAGCCGGGAATCCCAGCTCAATCAATAATGATACGTGGGAATGTCTGAGATCATGGACACGTATTTGTTTTGCTCCTGATTTTGCACATTCCCGTCTAAGCGCTGCGCGTACACTACAATCAATTAATGGTATGATCCGATCAGAAGATTTCAAACCATAGAGCCGATTCATATAATCCCTGATCTGGATGCACAAAAAGCCCGGAATTGGAACTGACCGGATGCTATTCTTTGTCTTGGGCGGAGTGATCACATCTTCATTGTGAAAACGGTGAAAGGTCTTAGTTACGTGAATCACCTTTTTATCCAGGTCAATATCTTCCGGAGTAAGCGCCAGAGCTTCCCCACAACGAAGCCCTGAGTAATATAGTATACTGTATAAAGTATTGTGCATGGGGTTGTCTATGTCGGCTATGAAGGCCTTAAATTCTTCAAATGTCCAAAAGTCCATCCTGTCGGCCTTGCTGCTCCCGATCGAGCCGGCCACGCTGCAGGGGTTTCTCGGCAATCCATAATATTTCACCGCAAAATTTAAGATAGCATTCAATTGGCTATGAATGTTGTGCTGTGTCGTAGGTTTCAAACCATCCTCAATCAGCCCATTCTGCCATTTCCGGACATCAGCCGGGGAAATCTCTTTGATAGGCTTATCTTTGAAATATGGCAGCAGACGGTATTCCATATACCGCTGTTTGACGATTACGGTAGATTTTTTCAGCCGTGAACCGATATCCTCCAGGTACAGGTCATAGAGTGCCTGGAAGGTCATATCCGGGCTCTCGGACTGCTTCTCTAGGAAATTGCGTTCCCAGTCCTTCGCTTCCCTCTGGAGCTTGAAGCCGCGCTTCATCTTCTGGCGGCGGGTGCCTGTCCAGTCTATGTAATAGAATTTGCAGTACCAGGTGCCTGTCTTTTCATCTTTATAAGCTGGCATTTTATCATCTTCCTTTCATTCCTGCACGTGGCGGTGCCTTTTGAAATGATTGGAATTTGGTATTTGACAATGCCGTTATTATTGGCTATAATATATTTGACAAGAGAGCCGAAAGCTGGATGCAGCCAGCCGCCGGGAAGTAATTAAATACAGAAGTAGCGCCTTATCTTACCAGGACGAGGGCGCTACTTTTTACGTTTGACGTAAATAACAAGAGTTATAACAGCGCAAAGCATAATTACAAACTGGAATAAATCCGAATATGTAACCATAAGCACCAGCCCCTTTCTTTCGTCTGGTGGCTGACGTAATCGCCCCTTCGACTCCCTTGGCAGATATACTATTTTCAATGTGCGGACTCGGGATCAAATATGATCCGGTCTTTCAATGTTGAAACGGACAAAGGGGGATCTGATCAGACCCCTGCCCATAATAATGAAGGGTGCCTCCGTCCCGGCTCAGGATACCATCCGGAAATTTCGGGAACCCTTATGCATGTGATCCCCTGCCGCAGGGAGCCTCCTTTCGGCAATTCCCCGATTTAAAATCGGAATAACAGGTCGTGTTTTATATGTGCCCTGTGGCTTCTCCTAACGTCCATATTCGGACTTAATGGCTATGGATAATAATCTCCGTCAATATGAAGCTGAAATGTCTGTATGGGGCGAACAGAGCGATTAATACATATCGTTCGCTGTCTAAATACCAAATAAATCAGCATGGGTTCCAGTTCGATCTAATCTTAATTCATTGCCAATTTGCTTATATATAAGCAACCAGTCTGGGGCAATGTGACATTCCCTATATCCGGCATAATTCCCGGTCAAATTATGGTCTTTATTCTTTTCCGGGAGCGGAGCGGGAATACGCAATGTATTAATAGCCTGTTGGAGTAGTGACATTTTATACCCACGCTTCACGCATAACTTAAAATCTTTCTTGAACTTTGTGGAGTACCTGACATCAAGCATTGGCTATTCCTCCATCAGTTCAGCAAACAAAGCTTCTGTGCTGCCGGTAAATAAAGTACCGCCGCCTTTTTCCAGTTCTTCTATAGAGGCTATGGTTTCTGCATTGGGAATTTCATCTGGTATAGAGGCTCCCTGTAAATATGAAATTACATAATACATTCTGTTTTCGGGTATCTGATCAATAAGGCTTTTGGCTAATTCACGGTTGCTCATAATGTATACCTTCCTTTCAAAGTTATTGTATGTGGATTTGTGTAAATTAAGTTGTTCTGTCGTTGGGTGAGGGGCATTTATACTCTACCCCTGCCCATAATTACCAGCACCCCGGACACGGAGGGTCTCCGGAACGGAGACCCCTGCTCCTGATTTGCCGTACCCATTTGGGCTTATCCTGTCCGGCAAAGGGAAAATTCCATTCGGCTGGACGAAGCCAAAATTGGCTTGGGCTCCAATGGGGAGCCCTGATCTGGGGCATCTGATTACTCTTCTGGTTCTTTTTGGTAGTCCTCCGGGGGTTCGTCAGGATTGGTGTATCGGGGGATTTCGGTTAGTTCATCCACCCTCTTTACAGCTTCTTTCCTTCCATTATCATTCAATCTGTCATATGCCCCTAATATTTCCCTTAATTGAATAGCCGTAGTTTCCTGCTCCTGGCTCATTATCCAGTCTTTATCAAGTAATGAATGGAATAATTCATAGGCTTCTGTTTGGGCATGAGACCTACTGGATGTTGTAAATTTAACAGGTTCATTTGGTTCTATTTTCTTTCCATTTTCTAGTATAAATGCCTTAGGCACTTTTTCAGGAATTGCCTCTTTACGTTGTTTGTGGTATTTATTAAGTTCTTCTTCTGAACTGGCATATGAATAGGAGTGATCATAATCGTCATTCTTTTCACGGTCAAACATTCTGTAATATTTTTCAGTATTATCATCAATAATATCTGTTACTTTGCAATTAAGCCCAAAACATAATTTCATTACAGCGTCTGGTTTAGGGCTGAATTTTCCGGCTTCATATTGTTGGATTGTAATTACAGCCAGGCCAGACTTTTCAGCTAATTGCTTTTGGGTTATATGGTTTTGCTTACGAAGTTGTTTTATATTATCGGCTATGCTCATTAGTTTCACCTCATAAGTACCATAACATATTTTCACGGATTTGTACACATATAAAAATATGCTTTTTTAGAAAAAAATATTGACATATATAT
>VSNK01000198.1 GCA_009774255.1 Faecalicatena sp. | reverse complement strand
CCATGGGGGCGGCATTGCCCAACCGCGCCGCAAAATGGACACATCACCCTGCACAAGGGATGTTTACGCATGCTTCTTTTTAATAAGGAGAGAATAGAGGACATTCTATTTTTCATCTTGAAATCAAGGGAATCTAGTCGTATCATAGTCTTGTGTGTTACAGCCGCTTTAAGTTGCTGTATAATGTGTATTGGAAGGGGGACGATTAGGGAACGCCCCCCTTCTTCCATGATTTCATCCTAACAATGATCTTATCGGACATATTTGCGTTAGAAAAAGGGAACCACAGGAATGTGCGGGAAAATACAGCATATTTCTGTGGTTGCTTTTTTATGTTTGAGAAATTAATTTACGGTATATTTGCAGTAGCTGGGGATTTTAAAACGCCGTTTTACATCCCTTGCCCCCTGGATTCCTGCATCATGATAGCCTGTATGACCTGCACATAACCCGGGATCCCATACTCCCTTGCATACCGCTGGATCACCGGGGCATAATCCATCACCTCCTGGCTGACCGGCTCCGCGCTCTGGCTGCTGCCGGAAAGCAACACACCGCCGACTACGCCGACCACAAGGATCAGCAGGACAGCGAGACCGCCCCCTGCGGAAGCGATGGCTGCCAAACCTTTCGAGGCGGCCGCGGCCGTTTTGATTGCGGTCAGGATTACCCTGACAGTCAGTTTGGCCGTTTTCTCCGCGGATTTTGCAGCTTCCAGGCTTGTCCGGGCGGATCGGACTGCCATCTGTCTGGCTGCTTTTGCCCCATAGCCAGCCTGCTTTTTCCGTACTGCGGCCTGTCCCGCCCGGATTTCTTTTGTAGGCATTCCGGAAGGCTTCCCTGCAGTACGTGGGGAGGTTTTCACGCCTCTGCCGGAACCGGAATGGAGCAGTTCTCTGCGGTTTTGCTTTCCTTTCATTCCTGCGCTGTCGGAGGCTGGATTCCTGCCTGCTTTTGTTTTGCCCCTGCCTATATCCGGTTCGGATCCCACAGCGCCTGTTTGCATGGGTTCCGTTCTTCCGAATCTTGTTTCCACGGGTTCCGCTTTTCTGGATTCTGTTCCCATGGGTTCTGCTCTCAGGAATTCGTTTCTTTCCATCGTTTCCGGCTTCCCCGAAACAGCTTTTTCCCGGATGCCCTCCTTTGCCTGATCTTCCGTATCTTTTGACGCAGGCACTCCCCGGGTGCACTCCCGGATCTTTTTATAGGACTTTTTCGCAAGGCTCCGGCCAGCCGTGGAAAATACTCTGGCTGTCCGGCTGGCAGCCCATTCCTCTGCGGATTCCACTTTCCGGCCGGAATACTCTGTCGCAGATTCCTGGTGATCTCCTGATGTTCCACCCTCATAGTGACCCGCAGATTTTTTTTTTTGCCTCCAGCACCGCATTCCGCATCAATTCCCTGGGCATTCTGGATACCGGGTCTCTTAGCTTCGGTGCCCTTCTAACTTCTTTTGTCTTGATCTCCTTCATGAATCACCTCTTTCGAATGTCGGCGCATCGGAAAAAGCAGTGTCCAATGCTCTTTCCGGAAAACCCGAATCCACCATTCGAAGAATTCCAAGCCCAGCCTGCCGCCTACCGTGCAGTTGCCCTTGCTCTCCGATGTGACGGCTGGATCTGTTTTGCTGTGCTTCTTTGCTTCCCGGTACGGATGGCTTTCAGGTCTTCCCTGACAGAGGGGCGCCGGATCTCCTCTGCCCGTTCCCCCAGGCAGTCCAGCCTCCGGATTGTCCGGTCCGTCTGCTTCTCCATGTGGTCCAGAACCCCTATGGTCCCATACAGCATTTTCTGAACCTGATACACCGCCCCTTTCTCCATTTCATGGGAGCCTGTCTCCAGCGGTTCTTTTCCTGACAGCTCCCGTTTGATGTTTCCCAGGTGGGTTTTCACTCCGTACATCTCATCCCCGATATTTCCCAGGCTGATGATTCCCCGGTCCGCCGTTTCCAGGGATTGGCGGAGATGTCTTTTTACCCCCAGCAGTCCCCTTCGGATTCCCAAAAAGTCAATGGTCTGATAAATAGCAAGGATGCCTCTCTTCCTGAATCCGGTGAGAGTCCGGCTCACACCGTCCACAAACTGATTTTTCAGATCGATCAGCTCTGCTTTGGCCGCCCCCACTTTGGCTTCCAGGGTTCCCACTGTCCGCAGAAGGGTCTGCCGGATCCCCCGCTGCTCGATTACCTTTAACTGCCGCTTTACCGTCTGCAATTCCGACAGCACTTTTTCAAACTGCGCGTCCATGCTGTCGATATAATCTGCCAGATTCATGACCTGGCCCTTTTCCGCCTGCATCCCTCTTTCCTCCAAAAGCCGGAATAGTTCTCTCAGATTCTCCTGCTCCTTCAGCGGGACTTTCAATGTAGCTTCCATCCGAATCTCCTCCTTCCATTCATGTGCTGTCTCCTGGAAAATGTCTGGCGCTGACCATTTTCCGTATCGTTATAAACCCTATAAGCCGGATCACTGTCCGCTTTTTTTCTTCCTGTTTTTTTCGTCCCTTCCCTGAAAATCCCCTGCGGAGGTGGACATCAGTTCAAAGAGCCTTGTATTTTTCGGAAATGTATTTTCAAAGGGCACCAGATTCCCGGAGCAGCGGATCAGCCCATGGCCTGCCCCTACATTGGTGATATAGGAAAGCTGGTTGTCTGAAATGTTCAAAAGCCTTGCCAATTCCTCCCGATCTGTGCTAGACTGATTCAGTAAGATCAGAAATTCGCTGTTGGCAAGCATCAGCCTTGCGGTATCGGATTTCAGGAGTTCCTCCACGTTCTGAGTTAAACCTGTCACGAACCCATAATACTTGCGGATTCGCTTATATAAGCGATAGAAAAAATCCGCGCTGTACTGGTACTGGAATAGAAGATAAAACTCATCTGCAAAGATCCACGTGTTCTTCCCTTTCTTCCAGTTCTGGATCACCCGGTTGAAAATGCTGTCCAATGTGACCAGCATCCCCAAAGGCATGAGTTGCTCGCCCAGCTCCCGGATATCGTAATCAATGATCCGGCTTTTCGTATCCACATTGGTCGGCTGGGCAAAGGTGTTCAGGCTCCCGTTGATAAATAACTCCGATGATAATGCCAGCCCCCTTGCCTCTTCCTCCGGCTGCGCCATCAGTTCCCGGTACAGATCCTTCAAAGTCGGAACCTGCCCCCGGTAACCGCCCCGGATGTATTCCCGGTACACATCTGCCGTACAACGGTCCAGAATGGATTTCTCCTTGGCTGACAGATTGCCTGCACCTACCAGCTGCTCAAACAGGGACAGGATAAATTCTGACTTCTCAATCAGCGGATTTTTATCGTCGCCATATGCCGCATCCATATCCAGAGCGTTTAGGTGGGTGTCTGATGTAGCGGAAATGCGGATGACCTCCCCATTCAGTGCTTCTACCAGTGATGTGAACTCTGACTCTGGATCTAAGATTAGGATATCATCCTCCGTTGACAGAGCAAGATCCACGATTTCTTCCTTCGCGCTGAAGCTTTTTCCAGACCCTGAAATTCCTAGCCGGAATGAATTCCCATTCAGCAGTTTCCTCCGGTCTGCCACGATCATATTTTTGCTAACCGCGTTCTGCCCGTAGTAAATCCCGCCCGGCTGCATGATCTCCTGAGTATGGAAGGGGATCAGAACCGCCGTGGATTCCGTGGTCAGTGTCCGGAGCGTATGGATCCTCCGCAGGCCGTAGGGCAGCACTGTATTCATCCCGTCCACTTGCTGCCATTTCAGTACCGACATCTGGCAGAGGTGTTTCCGTGCTACGGACAGCAGGGTCTCCGTATCCGATTCCAGCTGCTCCCTGGTGTCTGCCATATGTACCATCGTCAGCAGGCCGAACATCATCCTCTGATCCCTGGTGGTCAGGTCGTCCAGCATTTCCTTGGTCTCTTTCCTCTGCAGTTCCATGTCATAGGGAAACACTGCGGAGAAATTGTTGTTTGCGTTCTGCCGCCGCTGCCAATTCGTCACATTGGTCTCTACCCCCAGCAATCGGTTCTGGATCTCCTTTACCGCCTCATCTGTCGGCACCGGCAGGATGTCGATGGAGAGCATCAGGTCCCGGCTCAGGTCACACAGTTCGGAGATCATGGCATCCTTCACATAGCTGGCGTAATCCTGCATATACAGAACCTGGCCGTACCGGTTCCCCAGCATAAAATAATCCCTGTGAAATTCCATAGAGTCCGGACAGATCCAGTCTTTGAAGCTGCTCCCCTTCCTGGCAAATGCTTTCAGGTCAAAGGGATAACACTGGGGCTGGTCCGCCCGGAAAAAATCCCGGAAGATCTGCAGCCGTTCCCCGGCATCCAGTTCCTCCGCCACGGAGGACAGTTTGGCCAGGTGGGTCACGATATCTGTCCCTACCCGGGCAAAATAGGTCCTGGCTTCATCCACCGTTTTCTTGTGGACGCTGATGGTCAGGTACCGTTCCTGCTGGATGCTGTTGTTGGTGCCGCTGACCTTGGAAAGGAGCATCTCGTTGTACTCCCTCCGGTACCCGTCCAGCCCGTCCCCCTTCCTGGGGATCAGCAGGAATTTTTCAAATTCCTCCTTGTTGATCCTCCGGTTGTTCAGCGTGATCTTAGCCGAAGCCCCGGAGTCCAGGGCATTTAAAAGCTCCGAATAATCCAGGAACATTTCCGTCTTATCCGCTTTGCTGGCAATGGAATAATTAATATCTGAAAACCGGAAGGACTTGGAGTACTGGTTCCCTACCTGAAAGATCCCATCCGGCCAAATCCGCCGGATGGGGACGGCCTGCTGGACAGACCGGGGAATCTTGAATTTCTCCCGATCCATCTTCCTTGCCTGGATCAATGTCTTAATCATACACATCCCTCCTTTTCCTCTGGCTGCCGGGATTCCCCATCCGGTTCTCCTGCCTGCCGTTTGATCTGCCATTCCTCTGGCTGCTCTGTATCTGGTTCCTGGGGAGCGGCTTTTGGCTTCCCGGATCCTGGTTTGTTGGCTTCCGGCCTCTCTTACTTCCGGTTAGCGGCTTTTGATTCATGGATTCCCGGTCAGGCTGCATTTTCATCCGAAGGCCTTGCTCTGCCTGCATTTGTTCAGATTGCTTCCGGATCCTCTGCGGTCGGCTGATCTGTTTCCGGTTCTCCTGCCGTTGACTGATCTGTTCCTGACTTTCTTGTTGTCGGCTAATCCGCTCCTGATTCTCCTGTTGTCGGCTGATCTGCTCCCGATTCTTCTGTTCTCGGATCATCTGCACATTCCTCTGTTCTCTTCCGCTCCGCTGTTTCCGAATAGCCTGTACATTCACCTGTTCTCTTCCGCTCCCCTTCCGGGCGGCCTGTTTCTTACACATCTGTTTTCTTTCGATCCGCTTTCTGACAGCCGCTTGTTTTCGTCTCTTTTTCCTCTCTTCCCTTCTCAGCTTCTTCGCATTCCTCTCCCCTTTCCCGTTCTCCCCATTGGAGATACGCTCCTCCATACATTGGTAATATAAATCCTCCGGCTGGAACAAAAGCCGTTTCGGGTACAGGAACTCCGACTTAATAAAGGCCCAGGCAAACTGTTCCGCCGTCATCCCGTGATACCGGAAAAAGCCGCAGAACGCAAAGGGGGCCGCGCCTAACATGCACAGCCACCCGGTCACCTCCTCCCCGGCTCTTTCCCGCAGGCTGAAATAGATCCCCACCGCAGCCAGAACCGCCAACAGGGAACAGGCCATCTGCCGGAAATCCAGTCCAAAGAACATGGCTTCCCTGTACTCCATGATCTCCTTATTCATTTTTACTTCGATCTGCAACCACCTCCGTTACAAAAAATAGAATCCTTCCCATTCGTTTCTTCCTTCTTATTTTTTCTACAATCCCATGATTTCCTTCACGATCCGGTCCGATGCTTTCACTGCGCCCACCAGAATCAGCAGGTTGAATACCAGCTCCCCCACATAATTCCATACGATCGTAACTGCCGACAGGTCCGGGTTCCCGATGGCGGGCGGGCTTGCCGCAAATACGGAAAAGATGATGCAGGCCAGCGCAATGATCGCCCCTTCCAGGCATACCCCGGTGTACGACCGGATGAAGTTCTTTCCTACAGACTGGGTCGGCTCCCCGGCAAACGTAGAAATGGGGATCGGCGCAATCGCTGTATACATATACAGTTTAAACATCCTCCCATACACGGTCAGGATCATGACAAAGGACAGGACGGTGATCAAAAGGCTCCCCAGCAAGGTCACGATCCATAGGGGGATGGATTCCAGCATCCCCACGGATTCGATTTTTTCCACGATCTCTGCCGGAAGCTCCGTCACCCCCTGGGCCATTCCGGAATGGGACATGATATTTGACACCATGCCCTGCACAATGGAAAAGACCGCTGTCAAAAGTTCCATCCCATGCATCACCGCCCCCTGGGCCAGCGCAAAGCGTAGGAAGGCTTTCACCGCATGTTCCGGCTTTTTGATGTCCGTATAGCTGGAACAGGTCCTGACGATCCCCGCCGCAAAAAACAAGACCAGCAGGCCGTACCCGATGGCTTTCAGTCCATCGTTCACATTCAGCATGACCGTCCAGATCGCACCGCCTTTAAAATCCTCCGGGTTCTGGGTCAGAAGCCCCCAGATCTCCGTCAGCTTGGTATCCCATGTGGACAATGCGGAATTCAGGTTTTGGACGATCCAGTTGTCGCTGTCCATCCGGCTGCACCCCCTTCCTCATATACTGTATCCAACATCAGCCCACGATCATATCCAGGATCTCTTTCGCAAAGGTGATGATGATTCCCCCGGCCAGGGTCAGGAACCCATTGGCCCTCTGGCTGGGATCATGGCTCTTCAAGGAAAGCCCTACCTGTACGACTCCGAAGCCCAGCAGGATCATCCCGATCGCGCGGATCAGGGAAAAGATAAAGGTGGACAGGTTATTCACCACAGCCAGCGGATCCGCTGCTGCATAAACCGTTACCGACCCCATACAGAGGGCGAAGACCAATGCTGCATAGAAAGAAAATGTCTTTCTCTGCTTGGAGCTCATCGGCTGCGGTGCTGTTTTCTTCTGATTCTGTCTGCCATATTTTTTTCTCATGTTATAAAATTTCATCCACATTCCTCCTATAATTTGTGACCAATTTGCATCGCAAATTGATTGCCTGCTGAATGTAACCACTTGCACAGCAAGTGATTGCTTGCCCGCCATCTGCATTTTGTAACCACTTGCATAGCAAGTGATTACCTGCTCATGCGCCATCGCGAAGCGATTTATATGCGCATGATTCCTTGTAAAAGCAGATTTTAAATGCGGGCAATTCCTTGTTACTTAAAAAGGCTCCCCGGCAATATCCTCGCCGGAGAGCAGTTCATAGTCTCTACTTCGTGTTTCATCAAATGCCGGTACGTCATGTGCCAGCGGTGCTTCCGCATAATCATAGGGCGGAGCGCCCCCATCCTCCGTATCCCGAATATTGGGGTGTTTCAAGAGGTCATACTTCCGATCCATCACGGCATGCTCCCCACGGACGAATAACAGCGCATAGTCATTATCCAGCAGCCTGACCTCATCGGGCATCAACAATTCCCTTCCGCTCTGCTGGAAATTAGTGGAATAACTGCCGGATTTTCCTTTTGTCTGTCCATAAGTATTGGTGTCAATGGTCTCCTTTCCGAGCAGTTCGGAAAGGTACTTATGCGTCTCCTTTTCATTGCCGCCGAGGTATAAAAATTCGTCACAGTTGCCGACCACCGAGTCATGGGAATCATTAAAAAGCGCCTTGATCTGGCTCATGTTCTGTACTATAATACTGCATGAAATCGAACGGGAGCGCATGGTGGCCAGGATCTTTTCAAAGTCATCCGGCAGAGCTACATTTGGGAATTCATCCATGATGCAGTGTACCGGTAGCGGCAGCTTTCCGCCATGTAATCTGTCTGCCACATAATATAATGTCTGGAATAACTGGCTGTAGATCATGCCTACCAGATAGTTCAGGCTGGTATCCGCATCCGGAATGCAACAGAACAATGCCACTTTCTTTTCCCCGATGCTGGACAGGTCTAATTCATCCGTACAGGTCAGGTCTGCGATCTGCTTTAAGTTGAAGGCTGCCAATCGGACGCCTACAGAAATCAAAATGCTTTTCGCGGTCTTGCCTGCCGCCTGTTTGTAAATATGCTACTGCTTCACGGCGATGCTTTCCGGCTCCCGCATTTCCAGCCGTTCAAATAAGATATCTAGCGGGGACTCGTAATCCTCATCCTCTTCCTTTACCTGTGCCGAAGCCAGCATTTCCATGATCATGGGGAAGTTCTGTTCCTCCGGCGGTGCTTCGTGTAAGAGGTACATCATCAATGCCTGCAAAAGGGCCGTTTCGCTTTTCTCCCAAAAGGGGTCTGACGATTGGGAACCTTTGGGCGTGGTATTTTTGATAAGGTTGTTGATCAGCCGCAGGACGTCCTTGTCATCCTGTACGTACTGGAACGGGTTGTAGCAGAACGAGGTATCCGGATGGATCAGGTCGAAGACCCGCACCTCATATCCCATCTTCTTCAGCAGGCCGCCTGTCTTTCGGAGCAACTCTGCCTTTGGATCTGTAATGACCATAGAGCAGTTGCACTGCATGATATTCGGGATCGCAAACGTCCGGGATTTTCCGGCGCCGCTCCCTCCGATCACTAAGATATTCAGATTTCTCCGGTGCTTGTAGCAATCCAGGCCCATACGGAAGTTCTGGGTCAGCAGAATATTTTGTGCATAGGGCATGGCACGGTATTTCTTACAGAGCTGGTTCACATTTCCCCACCTGGCGGAGCCGTGTTCCTCCCCACGGCGGTAATTCTTCTGGTTCGAATAAAAGATGCCGATCCCCATCCCGTACAACAGGGTACAGAGCAAAAGCGATTTCACCGTATATTCCGTAAAGTGGATCTGGAACGGATGGTTCAGCTTTTCTGTCAGCAGTTCCAGGATCACCATCAGATTCCTGCCCGGCCCGGCACAATCTGCCAGCAAAAGGGCCGCCCACCAGACCAGCGGGAGGGCGAGAAGCCAGAGGATCCAGTCCGACTTCCCGCCCTGTTTCACCGGGATGGTTCCTCCTTCTTCCGGATCGGATCCCGGCTGTGATCCTGGGCTGTTTTCTTCTCCGAACCGCTGATTTTGTGGAACCGGTCTACCCCCGGGATCAGGGACAGGCTGCTCCCATTCTCCCACTGCACCAGGAGCTGGCCGAGATCATCCACATAGGTGACTGTGCCTTTCAGACCGGATTCCATCTGGTGCTCCCCTTCCATTGTATCCAGGCAGACTTTTGTCCCTGCCGGATATCTTTTTCTTAACATTTCTAATTTTTCTTTACTGATCGTCTGCATACACTCTCCTTTCCAACAGGAAAAATTATAAATTTTACAATTCCTCCATCTAGCTTTTCATTGGTTTCCAAAAATGCCACATCCGGCAGAATAAATAAAAAAACAGAGTTTCATCCGCAATGAATTACGAAATGAACTCTGTTTTTTGTAGTGCTTCATGCCACACGTTTTTCTGGACAAACTGGACTTCCTAAGAATATAAATGTTTTCCAAATATATATGCTTTTTCTAAATAATCTGTTTTATCGATTTGCGGTTTTCCATTTGTGTCCCCACATCCACCTGCCAACAGCATTCCCTTATCCTTGAATCCTATATAATTAACCAGCGCAAACTGATAGTAAGACACCGCCTGCTCAAAAGTCCAAAAGAAATGATCTGCAGAAGTCATAAGCAATGCACAATCTTTTATAGGATATGTTTCATATCTGCCCAATGGTGGATTTGGGTCTTCTTCTGCTATGCAATAGAACCTTTCAATAAATGCTTTTATCCTTGCGGATACTGTCCAAAAATAAAGCGGAGAAGCAAACACAATACAATCTGCATTCTTTATCTTTGGGATCATATCATGAAATGCATCCTTTTGAACACACGCTTTCCCATATCGGCATGCATTACACCCCAGGCAACCTTTTACTTCATTTTTAATGAGGGAAATCACCTCAACTGAATGTCCTGCTTCTTTTACACCTGTCACAAAACTATCTATAAGCTGAGCAGTATTGCCTTTTGCTCTGCCACCGCCTTGTATGACGAGAATATTTTTCATTGGATTATTCGCCTCCATAGGTTCCGATTTTTCTCTTTTTCTGACCCCACACAAACTGGAATATCTAATTTTAAAAGGAACGACAGACTATGAACCTTATTCCATTGTGCGGAGTTGCGCTAACTGATTGATTAAATCCTCGTTGTTTTCTTCGAGAGTTTTTGTGGGGTCAGAACCATTATACTTGTCACAAGGAACTTTCTCACATTTTCCACAATGCTTTATTTTTTTAGTATTTACACAACAATCATATATTCCGCATATTTTTTCGCCGGTATATTCCAACCAGAATACCTGTCCTTTGATTATCGGACAACCTTTGCAATCTATCGGATAATACTCACATTTAGAGCATATAACACCACAACAACTAATAATTTTATTCATATCCTTACAATACCTCTTTACAAACGAGAATTTTGTAAACTTACATTAATATAATATCATTTCTTTTTGCTATCTTTAGCACTGCCGTGTCCCCAGTGTTCTGATAGTTTTTCATCGCAATCTCTAATTATTGTTCCCGTGTCAGTATAACATATTTTTTCCACGTATCTATCGTTTTTCTTGTCAATCATTCTAAATCTTAATACTGCACCTGTTCTATCTTTTTGAAATGAACTGCTTGAGTATTTGATTTCAAAGTCTCTTTTCTTTACGCCATCCTTCGTTATACTGCATTCTGCTTCAAATGGTAAATATTGTTCTTTTATTAATCCCCAATCATCTAAAATATCGTCAACTTCCACTTTTTCTTTTATTTCAATTGCTTTTCTAGTAACAATTGCTCGCCAATCTTTCTTTCCACACAATGGACAATAATCCAATAATTTCATACTCACTGCACCACAATTAGGTGTCATGCATTCATATCCTAATATTTCTTCTACATCATTAATTTTTTCTTTCATGTATATG
>VSNK01000197.1:4323-11085 GCA_009774255.1 Faecalicatena sp. | reverse complement strand
TGACCAATACGTCTCTGTGTACGTACGGCATTCTTCTGCAGAACTCTTTTCCACTGTACTTCCGTCATTGGGTACGGTAATGGTTTATCTACAGAATATTACCTTGTGCAGCCGCCTTCCCCCTGACAGCATTACCCGCCAGCACTGGTACTATGCGGCTGTCCGACTGCCTGCATTCCCTTTGCTGCACTCCTTTCGTTGATACGCATACCGCCCTCTTACACGTAGGGGCGGAGAAAACAGGCGCTCCCACAATTGACGCAATGTCATTGTATAGCATGACTGGCGTTCCAACACCGCAGTGCTGTGTAGAATCTCACCTTAACGATAATACACATATTGCCTTCCGTATTGTTTCCCCCTTGTTGTCCCGAACCGCTTTCACAGATTCCGAAAATCTTTCGGCGCCACTCCGGTCGTTTTTTTGAATACCTTACTGAAATAAAAGGCACTCTCAAACCCCAGCCGGTCCGCCACCTCATAGATCTTCAGATTCCCGTCCTTCAAAAGCTCTCTGGCCTTGTGGATCTTAAGATTGGTGATATACTCGCTGATCCCGATTTGCTCAAAGCGTTTAAATAGCTGGCTCAGGTAATTGGGGCTTACGCCGAAGTTATCCGCGATATCCTGCAGCACAATCCGTTCATGGAGGTGCTCCAGGATGTATTTTTTCGTATTTTCCACCAGATAATTTTTGTGCCGGTTCTTATAATCCGGAAGGAAATCGCAGAGACCGTCCTCCAGCCGGCGAAGCCATCCCAGGATAGCAGGAACCGTTTTCTGTCGGTACAGGGAGCAGTAGGAATCCGCCTCCTCTGAAAAAATCCTTGACGCGATCTCCGCCCCTTCGGGCAGGAGGGTGACGGTAAAATGCAGGATGCTTCCCGCCGCGTCCAACGCCTGGGGATAGGGGACATGCTCGGTGGAGAGAAGCTCCGTAATGCTGGAAAATACATTCCGCAGAGCCTCCTCGTCCAGCTGTTCAAAGGCCTTTCCGATCTCACTGCGGAACAGGGAGAGCTGGAACACGTTCCGCATGCTGGAAAAATCCGGAAGCTCATCCCAATACAGGATCGGCCGGCTCTTTGACACTTCGTTTACAATCTGCTTGGCATCGTAATAGGAGGTCGACAGCTCATGCAGATTTCCCACGCACCGCCCGACACAGGCACAAAATCTCACACTGTAATAATTGAACAGCATTTCGGAGGCATGGGTCAGCGTTTTCGTAACCCGTTCCTTCCAGTCAGGCAGCTGCTCCTCTGTGAAATAAAAAATCAGCGCCATATGCCGGATATCCAGGGCGATCTCCCGGCAGGGAAGATATTTTGTGGTCAGCTCCTGGAGCATCTGCCGCGTGCTGCCGTAGAATTTCAATGTCTGTTCCTGGGAAAGCTGTTGCTCCATAGCCGGAGGGAGCAGGGCAATATGGGCTACCGAATATCCCGCAAAATTCATAGGAATCTTCAGTTCCTCCGCCAGACACGTATATTGGGCATCCGTTTCAAACAAGTTGTTTAACAGGCGGATGAAAAATCGTTCCTGCAGAAGCTGAAATTCCGCCGCACTGCCGGAGGATATGCCGGAGGCTGCGGACCGGAGCTTCCGAACATGGGCCATGGCACGCTTCATGGCCTCAGTCAGGCTTTCCGGGGACAGGTCTATTTTGATCAGATAATCAAATGCCTGAAAGGAAATAGCTTCCCTGGCATAATTAAAATCCTCATAATTGGTCAGTATAATAAATACCGGAAGCTCCCCGAACTCTTCCCGGCATCGTTTCCCAAGCTCCAACCCGGAGGAACAGGGCATCTGAATATCGGTCAGGACAATCTCCGGACGGTACTCGCAGATCAGCTCATAAGCGGCATCCCCATTGGAAGCGGTGCCGCAGATCTCGATCCCCAGCGCCTCCCAGGAGATCATAGACTTGATCCCGATCTGTACCAGAGGTTCATCATCCGCAATTAACAATTTGATCATGGCTGCTATCTCCTTTTTCTCTCTTTGGTTTGTCAGGCAATCTCATATGGCAAGTGCACCGACATGGTGGTATACTGACCGGGAACGCTTGTGATGGAAAGTCCGTATTCCATCCCAAAGCTGTACCGTATCCGCTGGTTCACGGTTCCGATGCCGATCTGTCGGAAGAAATGTGTCTTCTCCCCAGACTCCCCGCTGAGCACCCGCACAATAGCCTCTTCATCCATCCCCACGCCGTCATCCGTCACGTCGATCCGCAGATCGTCCGTTCCATCCAGATAGACGTGGACCTGGATTCGACCGCTCTGCCCTTTTGGCTCAATGCCGTGGAAAATGGCGTTTTCCACCAGGGGCTGGAGTGTAAAACGGAGGATACGGGCCTTTAAAAGCACCTCCTCGTCAATCTGGTACTCCAGCGTGACGGCGCCCCCGTAACGGTATTTTTGTATGGTAAAATATTCATTCAAAAGCAGGATCTCATCCTCCAGGGTGACCATGGTTGTGGTCCCCTTGGCGATACTTTTCAGCAAATGTGCCAGGGCGGTGGTCATCTCCGCAATCCCGGGAGCCTGTTGGATCGTGGCCATCCATTTGATGGAGTTCAGGGTATTATAGAGAAAATGAGGATTGATCTGGCTCTGCAGCACCTGGTACTCATAGTCCTTTTTCTGGGTTTCAAACTGGATCTTCTGTTCCATTAGTGTCTGGATGTCGGAAGCCATTCGGTTGACATTGCGCCCAATGTCCCCCAGCTCGTTGTCCCATTCTACCGAAGGGTCTGGCGCAAAATTTTCCCGGGCCACTGCGTCGATCCGCTCCTGCAGGAGAGCCACCGGCCTGGTGACTACCCGGTTCAGGCTGAGCAGCAGAATCCCGCCGATGACCAGCACACACAGCAGGATCAGGAACAGGATCGCAAGATAGCCCATGGACTGCTGGTACCGCGCATTGCCGGGAAGGGGAATACTGATCGAGCAGTCCCGGGAGTCCAGGGCAATCGTCACATAGGTGTACTCCTTCCCGTCCGAACGCACAGACCGAACTTGGATGTCACTGTCCGGAGAGGCGCTGTAATCAGAATTTTCCTCTGATTTCTCTCCGGGCAGATCCCTCCTGGAGAGCGGAATCACCGCATTGCCCGAGATTTCCCAGATACTGTCGGAAATTCGCAGATATACCGGCATCTGCGTCTGGCGGGAGTATTGAGCAAGGGGCGTCCGAAAGAGCTCAAAGGAAATCTGCATGTAGGAAAATCCCACCACCGTATTTCCAAAAGAGCTGTAGATCGGCTGGATGACCGGGAGCATCCGGACACTTTTCGTAAGGAAGGGATCCTCCTGCACTCCGATGTGAAAGGAATAATCCGGCAATCCCATCAATTCTTCGTAGTAAGGAAGCTCCTGGATGAGCTGCACCATGGGTTTCCCCACCGAGTAGCCTGTGGGGACGACCTGGAGAAAATCAGTCCTATCCATATTGGCAATGACAACCCGGTCGATGTACTGCCTTGCATTGTTACTCAGACATTGTTCGTTCAGCCATTCGGAAGCATTTCTTGTGATCGTATTATAGGACGTGCTGTCCCTGTCCGTACTGATAAAATCCAGGAGCTTGCTGTTTGTGCGGGTCTGGCGGGACAGAGTGATGAGATCCTGCACATCAGAGTCGATGAGATTTTTCAAAATCTGCAGGCTGGTCTCCGCCGCATGAATTTGACTATCTTTTAAGTTCTGTGAGAACATGATATAAGCCAGGGTAGACGTCCCGATCCCGACTACAAGCATGATAGCTGCGGATATGAGCAAAAAACGCCCTTTGATCGTTTTATAAAATGGATGCTTCATAATGAGCAAAACTCCTTTGGCGCTTCGGTATTTTCTATTATCATAGCATAAAAATGAAAAAAAGGTTTTGCAAATTATTGAGAGTGAGGAATTATGCATTATTTTGTAGAAAAACACAGGAAATCCCGTATATGCCTGTTTCATCGGGAAAACAGGGCAGGAAAAAAAAGACAGGAAATCATAGTTGAGTCTATGGAGAAGCAGGGAGCAGATTTTGTATAATAGGTAATGCGCTGATGCGCAAGCAGGTCATCGATTTTCTAGCGAAAATTGATGACAAATTATAATCGTGATATCAGGAGCGCAAAAACAGAAGCTCCGAGAACAAAAGGAGGTAAAGTGAAATGAAAAGGAAACTGGTAAGTGTCCTGCTGGCAGCGTCCATGGTCGTAACCGGGCTGACTGCCTGCGGCGGCGGAAACGAGACTGCCGGAAATGGGGAGACACAGCAGGAGGAACCAACAGGGGGAAACTCCGATGACGCGGAGGAAGAAAAGACGGACGATGCCGAGGAGCCGGCGGCCGGAAGCGCAGGCGTCAGCGGATCGGATTCGGCAGAAACCGTATTGAAATGGGCCTGCTGGGATATTAAGACCGCAACCTACTGGCAGGCCATCGCAGATGCCTATACCAAGGAGCATCCGGACGTAAGGATCGAGATGACAGACCTGGGAGCTTCAGATTATGATACAGTGCTTTCCACAGAGCTGTCCGGAAGCGGTTCTGAATTTGACATTGTAACGATCAAAGACGTACCCGGCTATGCGACTCTGGTATCCAAGGGAGTTCTAGAGCCCTTGAGCGACCGGATCGCCGCGGACAATGTGGATCTTTCTCTGTACAACGGTACAACCGACCAGCTGACCGTGGATGATGTTCTGTACCAGCTCCCGTTCAGAAGTGATTTCTGGCTGTTGTACTACAACAAGGATCTGTTTGATGACGCGGGCGTGTCTTATCCTAGCAATGACATGACCATCGCAGAGTACGACGAGCTGGCACGTTCCGTGGCAAAAGAGGGCTTCGGGGACGAACAGGTCTTTGGCTCTCATTACCATACCTGGAGAAGCGCGGTGCAGCTCTTCGGAGTCCTGGACGGCGAGCATTCCATCACCGACGGAAATTATGATTTTACAAAAGAATATTATGAGATGGTGAAGAAGCAGGAGGAAGACGGGATCTGCCGTTCCTATGTAGATACCAATGCGTCGCAGCTCCACTATTCGGCAGCATTTTCAGAGGGAAATACTGCTTCCTTCAATATGGGAACCTGGTATATCACCACATTGATCTCCAGTCTGGCAAGCGGCGAATATGATTCCGAGCTGTGCGGAAACTGGGGACTGGCAAAATATCCTCACCCGGAAGGCGTGGAAGCAGGCACCACGCTTGGGCAGGTAACCGGACTTTCCATCCCGACTTCCTCTGAAAATAAAGACGCGGCATGGGATTTCATTAAATTCGCAGGCAGCGAGGAAGGTGCGGAAGTGATCGCCAAGACCGGTACATTCCCGGCGATCATCAGCGATGAGGTTATCGATATCATCACCGGCCTGGACGGGTTCCCGCAGGACGAGGGCTCCAAGGAGGCGCTGAAAACAGCACAGATTTATCTGGAAGCTCCATATGACGAAAATATTTCCCAGATCAATACCATCCTGGATACCTATCATAAGGATATCATGAACGGAGATATCTCCATTGACGAGGGAATCGGAAAAATGAATGAAGAGGTAGGAGCAATCCTGAAATAATAAAGTGTTCGTCTTGACGCACACTCGCGCCGAAGCGCGGCTGCGGCAGCAGCCATTTTCCTTGATGAAAATTGACCGGCAGGAAGGGATTCCCGATCTGCCGGTCCTTTTTTCTCGCAGAACGAAAAAAATGAAACGACTTCAAAAAAGAGGAGGGAAACAATGGAACAAGCTACGGATTTGAAAAAAAGCAGGGCGGAACGGGAACGGAAGCGGGCCCTGGTGGCGTACTCGTTCATCGCGCCAAATTTTATCGGCTTCGCGGTATTTACAATGATTCCGATCATCTGCGCATTTGCGCTGGGATTCCTGCACTGGGACGGCAATAATGCCATCCGGTTCGCGGGCCTGGACAACTTTAAACAGCTGTTTGGAGATTCCATCTTCAAGGCGTCCCTGAAAAATACGATTATTTACTGTATCGGCACGGTACCTCTGACAATGATCGCCTCCCTTGGGCTTGCCATCATATTGAACCAGAAGATCAAATTCCGGGGATTCTTCCGGACGGTAGCGTTCTTCCCTTACGTGGCATCCCTGGTGGCAATCACGGCGGTATGGGCCATGATCTTCCACCCCAGCAAGGGCCCGGTGAATGCGGTCCTCTACTATATATTCCACGTGGAAGACCTGCCCAACTGGTTCGGCGGAAATCTGATTCTGGTCACATTGATCCTGTTCAGCGTATGGAAATATATGGGCTACTATATGGTGATATACCTGGCAGGGCTGCAGGGGATTTCTGCGGAGCTTTATGAGGCGGCCGGCCTGGACGGGGCAAATACCTGGCAGAAATTTCTGTACGTCACTTGGTCCCAGCTTCGGTCTACCACATTTTTTGTGACCGTCATGCTGACCATCAACTGCTTCAAGGTATACGACATCGCCATCATGCTTGCCGGGGGCGGCGACGGAAGGCTGGGGACATCCTCAACGGTGCTGGTATATTACATTTACCAGAAGGCATTTATTGAATGGGATCTGGGCTATTCCAGTGCTATTGCCATGGTGCTCTTCGCCATGGTGCTGGTCATCACACTGATCCAGTTCAACGGCCAAAAGAAGTACGCGGATGAGTGAGGAAGAAGGCAAAATGCGAAGCATTTTTTTTTAATGCCTTCTGACGACCTGCCCTCGAACCGCAGGTACGGGGGCGCTACCTTATGGAAGAAGGCAAAATG
>VSNK01000197.1:0-4223 GCA_009774255.1 Faecalicatena sp. | reverse complement strand
TTTTTTTTAATGCCTTCTGACGACCTGCCCTCGAACCGCAGGTACGGGGGCGCTACCTTATGGAAGAAGGCAAAATGTCTGCCCTCGAACCGCAGGTGCGGGGGCACTACCTTAATGAAGAAGGGAGATAACTATGCAGACAGCATCTATGAAACGTAACCGGATGATCGGGAAATTCTTTCTCTATCTCCTGTTGATCCTGATCACGGCGGTGATGATCATTCCTTTTCTGTGGATGATCTCCGCCTCGATCAAAAATAACGCCGAAGTATTTAAAATCACACCGTTCCAGTTTATTCCGGATGAACCGAGATGGGATAATTATGTCCGGATCTGGACGAAGATCCCGCTCATGCATTTTATCGGGAATACAGTATTTCTGACCATCGTAGTCACCCTGCTGCAGCTATTGACCAGCAGCTTTGCGGCCTACGCATTTGCCAAGCTGGAATTTAAGCACAAAAACAAGCTGTTCCTGGCATACATAGCCACCATCGCCATGCCCTGGCAGGTATACATGGTGCCGCAGTTTATCATGATGCGTAATATGGGGCTCAATGACAAACTGTTGGCAATGATCTGCCTGCAGGCATTCTCCGCGTTCGGGGTATTTATGATGAAGCAGTTCTATGAGGACATTCCGGATTCCCTGTGCGAGGCTGCCAGGATCGACGGCATGAGCGAGTACCGGATCTATTCCTCGATCATGCTGCCGCTGTCAAAGCCGGCACTGTCCACGCTGACAATTTTTACATTTGTCAATACATGGAATGACTACCTGGGTCCATTGATCTATTTAAAGACTGAGACAAAGAAGACCATCCAGCTGGGACTGAAAATGTTCATCGGCCAGTTCGCGGCAGAGTACGGACTGATCATGGCTGGTTCGATCATTACACTGATCCCGGTGCTGATCGTGTTCCTGTCACTGCAGAAGTACTTTGTGGAAGGTGTCGCGGCGACCGGCCTGAAGGGATAAAAGCGGCGATATGACGGGCGGATTTCGCCTGATAGATATGCATTCAGGGCATTCCGATATGGCGATTCGGCCATTTCACAAGGGATGCCCAATGGAGGAAAAAATGTCAAAAATATTTCAATGGGATAATCCTGTGTGGGCTTTTTTGGGAAAACTGACAGATATGGTCATACTGACGGTTCTTTGGATGCTCTGCTGTATTCCGCTGGTGACGGCCGGGGCTTCTACATCTGCCCTTTACGATGTATCACTTAAGCTTTCCAAAAACCAGGAGGGCTATATCTTTTCTTCCTTCTTCCGGGCATTTGGAAGACACTGGAAGCGAGGCACGGCGGTGTGGCTGGGGTGCGTATGCGTAGGCGTATTTCTGGCATCGGACATATGCCTGTATTCCCGGATAGACAGCCGGGCAGGAGTCGTACTGCTGGCCTCGGCTGGAATGCTGGGCATCATTTTTCTAATGACCTTCGTGTATTTGTTCCCATTGATCGCTCTTTATGACTGGGGAATGAAGCGCCTGTTTGCGGCAGCATTTGTCACAGCATTGAAAAATCCTGGCTGGACGCTGCTGATGCTGGTAAGCGCCGGAGGGATTGCCGCGGTGGGCATCTTTGTGATGGCGCCGGTCCTTATCATTTCCGCAGGGCTGACCGCGTATATCCATGCGAAAATTATATCTATTTTATTTCATGCATGACTCGATATAAATGCCTTTCTGTTTCACACAGGATAAATTTTATACTGCGCGCCAGATAAATCTGCCGCACAGTATAACGTGATGCGCACAGCCGCATGCGGAATTATGCCGCTTCGCGGCTGCGGCTGGCGCGATACTCACGGCAGATTTCATCGGCCGTGAGTATAATAGAACAGAAAAAATAAAAGAATACATTGTATGGCAACTCGATCGTGGGTTGCCGTATCGATTTGGGAAGGAGAAGGAAGAATATGTTATACCCAAAAATGAACAGTGCCCGGACGCTGACGGATCTTTCCGGAGTGTGGGAATTCCGGCTTGACAACGGACATGGGTTTGAAGAAAAATGGATGGGGAGGCCCCTTGCCAATGCCCAGACAATGGCAGTTCCAGCCTCCTACAATGACCAGAAGGTGGATACCGCGTTCCGTGATCATTACGGCTGGGTCTTCTATCAGAAAAAAATTCAGATCCCAAAGCTGCTGCTCTCCCAACGGATCGTGCTCCGATTCGGCTCGGTGACCCAGCATGCACGTGTGTACATGAACGGGAATCTTGTGTGCGAGCATAAGGGGGGATTTCTCCCCTTTGAAATCGAGCTCCATACACCGGGGGATGCTCATGACCTCGAAGTTGGCTGCCGCCCGGAACTGATCAGAGAGGGGGACAACTTGCTCTGTGTGGCGGTGGACAACCGGATTGACTTTTCCACGCTGCCGGTGGGAAACGAGAGCAGCCAGGCCATGTTCGGAAGCGAGCTTCCCGATTTTGAAAGCGTCCGCAAGACGAAACTGGCACCCGGAAATTATCCTAACTTCGATTTTTTCAATTATGCAGGGATCCATCGCCCGGTGAAGCTGTATACCACCCCGGCGGCGTATATAGAAGAGATCACGCTTGTACCGTCTGTGAAAGGAGATCAGGCCGAGGTGAGGTTTGAGATCCGCTGCGGGGGGAAATGCGGTGCCAGGACAGGCATTGGGGACATAGCGGAGGAAGAAAACAATTCCGAAAGCAGCCGCGAAGAACGAATGGTACCGCGGATCACGATTCAGGATGAGGACGGACAGACCGTGGCAGCAGCTACGGGAACTACGGGCTGCGTAGTGATCGACAAAGTGAAGCTGTGGCAGCCGGGAAATGCATATCTCTATACGGCCCGGGTGGAATATGGCGATGATCTGTATCATGAGGAATTTGGCGTGCGAACCGTGGAGGTGAAGGGAAATCAATTCCTGATCAACGGCAGTCCTTTTTATTTCAAAGGCTTCGGGAAGCATGAGGACAGTAACATCCATGGAAGGGGAATGGATGAGGCGCTCAATGTGAAGGACATTTCCCTGATGAAATGGATGGGCGCCAATTCGTTCCGTACCTCCCACTACCCTTATGCGGAGGAAATGCTGAACCTCTGTGACAGGGAAGGCATTGTGGTAATTGACGAAACCCCGGCGGTGGGTTTGAACTTTCCCAATATAAAGGAGGACTGGTACCGAGAATTGAGCAGGACAAAGGAGCACCACGAGGATGTACTCCGGGAACTGATCAGCCGGGATAAAAACCACCCCTGCGTGGTCATGTGGTCTCTGGCAAATGAGCCGGATACCGCAGCCAGAGCACAGAGTGCCTATGAGTATTTCCGGCCCCTGTATGAGCTGGCCCACCGCTGCGATCCTCAGGACCGGCCGGTGACGGTGGTCGTGTGCAACAACAATTATACGGAGGATCTGGTAGCTCCGTCTATGGACGTGATCTGTATGAACCGCTATTACGGCTGGTATATCTTCCCTGGAAACCTGGATGCGGCAAAACAGGCGCTTACCCATGAGATGGAATACTGGAAGACTAAAAACAAGCCGGTGATCATCACCGAATACGGCGCTGATACCGTACCGGGACTTCATGATGCTTCCGCGAATATGTTTACCGAGGAGTATCAGGCCGCATATTATGATGCGTCCAACCAGATCCTGGATCAGTATGAATTCGTGCGCGGAGAGCACCCCTGGAATTTCGCGGACTTTGCGACCATCCAGGGTGTCATGCGTGTAGATGGAAATAAAAAGGGACTGCTGACCAGGGACAGAAGGCCGAAGCTGGCAGCCCATTATTTCCGGAAACGATGGAATGAGATTCCGGATTTTGGGTATAAGAGGACATCGCACATTTGACAAAGGATCAGGTAAAGTTTTTGATATTTTATAAATGCGCTTTATACTTGCATGGAAAAGCATAACTTTGCTGCGAAAAAGGAATTGATTTCCCACCTTTTATATGTTAAGGTAAATGCACCCGTAATTGCTGCGGGTGCATTTTTCAAACATTCTATTTGTACTCTAAGAAAATGTCTTTTTATTTTCAGGGCTGTATCGCCTTTACTTCAATGTTTGAAACAATTTTTTTAACCGTACGGTTACTTTTTTATCAATGGCTCGGAACCACAGGCTGTTTTCGCAGTGGGTAAGGAACCGTGATTTTCTGTTCCGGGCAACCGCATATTTTTTAGACAACAGGAGGGAGGGGATCGGATGTAATGATCATATGTGG
>VSNK01000196.1 GCA_009774255.1 Faecalicatena sp. | reverse complement strand
ACAATCGGAAGAAGCAGGATAACGGGGATAAAGCAAATCCCCTGCCTGCAAGCTCCGAGGATAAATCCCTCTCTGCCCTTTCCCAAAGCAAGGAACAGAGAAGAATATACCGTATAAAATCCAAAGAGCATGATGGAAATACCGTTTGCCCGTAAAGACGCTGCCCCGATGCGGATCATCTCGGCATCGCCTTTTGTAAATCTCGAAACAATAGCCGTAGGGAACAGAGCCAGTATCACACCGAAAATCACACAGAAAGCTGTTGACCAGAGAATGGAAGTCTTGATTGCTTCACGCAGACGGTCAAACTTCTTCGCTCCGTAACTGTACCCTGCAATGGGCTGAAAGCCTTTGATGAACCCGAATACGGACAAGCTGCCTATGGAAATAAGGCGGGTGACAACGCCCATGCCTGCAATGGCAGAGTCCCTGTAATCGCCGGCGGCATTGTTGATTAAGGAAATAGATGCGCTTGTGTTACTTTTTAGACGTTGTTTGTGGGGCGCAGAGGAAACTGCGCCCTATTTTTAAGCATCGGACTAAATAGTACTCACATTGCGTCTGGCATAGTATAGACATTAAATTTCAACCAATATACACTGGTAAAGTGATAGCCGTTCCTGACCACAGAAATATCTTTCTATCATTCCTGCCGCATCTTCTGCGGCGGCACTCCGAACCGTTCTTCAAAGATATGGTAAAAATAACTGGTGTTTTCATATCCAACCGCAAGAGCGACCTGCCGGATGGGCAGTGAGCTCTCTTTTAACAGCTGAACCGCATGGTCAAGGCGTACCTTCTGTACATATTTCTGAAAAGTCTGTCCCCTGTATTTCCGAAGGATCAGATTAAAATAATTCCGATGATAGTGGAATACCTGTTCCAGTTCGGAGATGGTAACGTCCGCATCATGAAGGCGGATATAGCGTTCCAGGTCATACAGCAGAGCCTTTTCCTTGCCTTCCTGCCTGGTACTGTGGCGGACCGGTGAATAGTCTGTGCAGAGCCGCTGCAGGAGGCGGATGAGGAATCCTCGCCGAATGTGCTCATATCCAATCTGACGCTCCAGGTCTTCCCGCACGATCTGTTCCAAAAGCGGCAAGACCTGTGCGTCAGATGTGCCTTTGTTCTCCGGGGAGACCGGATGATAAGTAAGCTCAAGAAAGCTCTGTTCGCTTTTCTGCTGGTAGAGCGCATGAAGGAGAAAACGGTGCAGTTCATCGGTGGGCGGATAAGTGCGCAGCAGTTCATCCAGATATTCAGCTTTTATCTGTAAAAAAAGTACCGCTGCATCTACGGCTTCGATACAGTCGGAATGCTCGCAGTTCTGGTCCGTGATGACAAAAGAACCTTGCAGAAAATGATACCGCTCGCCCAGAAGAAACTGATCAAAGCTCCCATCAATCACATATAAGATTTCCACGTATTCATGCTTGTGATACCACCCCCTGCGGGGAAGCCGGCGCCGGACTCTCCGCATGCCGAAAGGACTGACACTCCACTCAATTCCACTGTGGTCATAGACGTACAACAGAATCTGGAAATCGGCAGACATCAGCCGATTGCGGTCAGCCGTCAGTATGCCGGGCTGTCCGTCTTTCGCGCCGGCTTTCTGCGGCATGCCTTCCCAGAGAGCCGGGAAGGCGGTGTGGGGAGAGTCAGAAAATAGAAGATGTTCCCTGATATCGGCAACTCTGTCATGGATTGTTTCGTAGTAAGGCATATCATTCCCCCATTCGTTGGCTGCAATGGGAATATGAGTCCCCATCTGTTTTAAAATCGAGCATTTCGTCCTTCTATTATAGTATAACCGATTGTTTCATCCTTGTCATTCACTCTTTTTCGGGCTAGTACAGCTTTGCATTAATCTTGAAGTAATAGTACTCGATATTCGTGTCAGCTGTGCGTCTCTTAGCCGACGGCGTAGCGGGCTACGTCTAGGTTAAGAGACGTGCAGATGGCGCGGATAGCGAGTGCTTATTACTCAAGAATTAATGCAAAGCTGTACTAGGATAAACATAGATTAAGTGGGTTACTGTTCACACGGTGCCTTGCACCCAGCTGCAAGGCATCCGGCCAGTAAAATAGCGGTTGCTGGCACCCAGCCCCTCGCCGTCAGGCGACTTTCCAATGGGCTGGTTGCGTTACAGTTCGCGGCCGGTTGGGGAAAAGGTGCTTCCTATAGACGGACTGGTTCTCATTTATGACAGCCTCAGCTTTTCTGCAAAATGCGGCAAAACAGGGCACCACTATAAGGTTTTGCCCGTGACGGAATTAATACCAAAATATGGGAGCTTGGCGGAAAACCGGGCAGCTCGGTCAGCAAGAATACGGATTATCTGATTTGTGGCGAAAAGGCCGGAAGTAAATTAGCAAAGGCGCAGTCACTGGGGGTAACGATTCTTACAGAAATAGAATTTTTGGATATGATTGCATAGGTAAAACAGGGAACAATTAGGCGAAGCAGAAAGGCATTGATTATTTTGCGGAATGATCAGTGCCCTTTTTTAAGGAGAGAATGGTATGGGATATAAAGAACTTGCAAGGGAAATCAGGGATGCATATAACAGTTTGATGAAAGATACGGTATTCAAGTATTATAACATTGCATGGAATCACAAGCTGGAAACAGCGGAAATCTCGGTGCAAAATGATGCGGGAATGCTGCAAGTGATTATTATCAGTACAGCAGTATGCTCCAGCCAATGCCAATGCCGATATGTGTCTGTTTCTACAACGGCACAAAAGAGCAGCACGAAAGACAGGTCCTCAGGCTAAGCGACGCATATGAGGGCGAGGGGGACATCGAAGTCAAAGTGACCATGCTGAATATCAACTACGGAAAGAACCAGCATATGATGGATGCTTGTGAGCCGCTAAAGGAGTACGCGTGGCTTGTGCATGCAGTGAGGCGGCATCAAAGTGAAAAGATGGATCTTGATGCTGCTGTGGATGCAGTTCTTGATGAGATGCCGCATGAATTTGTGATTAAAATTTTTCTTTTGGAAAATCGAGCGGAGGTGAAAAGTATGTTCCTTACTGAATATAACGAAGAGAAGGTCATGGAGAAAGAACGCCAGGAAGGACACCAGGAGAGAAATATTGAAGTTATACTGAGCGCCAGATAAATCCGCCACTCAGTATAATTTGATGCGCACAGCCGCATGAGGAATTATGCCGCTTTGCGGCTGCGGCTGGCACGATACTCACGGCAGATTTCATCGGCCGTGAGTATAATTGAAACAAGAAAAATATTCTAACTGTACGGTTGGATGATCTAAAGATCATCCAACCTGCGCAACCATTCGCAAAATCCGTGCTATCGCACTTTTGCGTTTGCTGATGCAGCCGCATTTTGCTCATTTATGCGTAGGTTGCTAATCCCTAATCTCAGTTTTATTGCAATAAATTGCATAAAATCGAGATTCCGGATTGCAACCGTATAGTTAGAAAATATTTGGAAATTGAAAGGGGAGATTGGTCTGGGTTTTGATGAACCACTCTTCTTTTTTATATCGTTTATATATTGACAATAGTTATTGCAATTATTATAATAAATAAAAAAGGAGGTTATACATGAATGATACAGCAGCATTGCGAAGAGAGAATAAGAAACTGATCCGCAGTGTGATGCGGGATGGGGAAGAATATACAAAGCAGCAGATTGCTTTCCGGACCGGGCTTTCCGTATCGACCTGCAATACGTTATTAAATGAGATGGAAGAGGACCGGGAGGTAGTAAGTGAGAAAAAGAAGTTGCAGGAAGTGGGACGCACATCTGCGGTGTTCCGTATGAATGAAGCGTATGAAAGCAGCCTTTGTATCTGGTTCGAGATCATTCTCGGAAAAAGGCGCTTGAACACATATCTGCTCTCGCAGCTTGGCACGGTCCTGGGAAAATCAGAAGAAACTTTTGACAGGATAGACCAAAGCAGGATCGAAGAAACAATCCGGGCTGTATTTGAAAAGAACTCCAATATCGTCCGGATCATGATAGGGACTCCGAGCCTGGTGGATGGCGGCGTAATCCGCCATTGTGATATACCGGAGCTGGAAAATGTGGATCTTCAGGGCTTTTTGCAGAAACAGTTTCTGGTGCCGGTACATATGGAAAATGACATGCATTACCGGGCATACGGTTATTACAAGGCAAAGGGCAGGCCGGACGGGGTGCTTACGCTGGCAAATTTCCCGGCCCATATCCTGCCTGGTACAGCCAGCATCCACAAGGGAGAACTGATTTCCGGATACAGCGGCCTTGCCGGAATGGTCGGCTTTCTTCCGTTTGATTTTGACCGGAAAAGGGAAATGGAGCTTCTGGATGAAAAAAACGGCCTGCCAATCATAATAAAGGCAGTTGTTTCTGTGATTGCTGTCATAAATCCGCAGCGTATCGTTTTTACCGGGGATTTGTTGGCAGAGGGGCTGCTTGCACAGCTTGAAGCAGAATGTAAAAAATTTATTCCGGACGAACATATGCCCGAGATGTGCTATGAAGAAGATACGAACCCATATTATCTGCGGGGGATGTATGAAAAAGCAATGGAGATTGGAGGAAAATGGTGATGACAGAAAAGGAAAAGATGCGAAATCAGATGTTGTATGACGCAAATTATGACAAAGATTTATTAAAGGAAAGGGCTGCGGCGAAAGAACTGTGCTTTGATTTCAACCAGCTTCGTCCGTCGGAAACAGAGAGGCAGACAGAGCTTTTAAAGAAAATTTTAGGAAAAACAAAAGAGGCCTTAACAGTCACAGCCCCATTCTGGTGCGACTATGGTTACAATATCGAGGTGGGGGAGAATTTCTATTCCAACCATAACCTTGTGATACTGGATGGGGCAAAAGTCACTTTTGGGGACAATGTGTTCATTGCGCCGGGCTGTGGATTTTATACGGCAGGCCATCCAATTGACCATATCCGGAGAAACAAGGGACTGGAATATGCTTATCCTATCACAGTAGGCGACAATGTTTGGATTGGCGCAGGCGTCCATGTGATGCCCGGCGTTACGATCGGGAGTGATGTAGTAATCGGAGCAGGCAGCGTTGTAGTGAAAGATATTCCAGACCATTCTGTTGCCGTGGGGAATCCATGCAGGGTAATAAGGCCGATTACAGACGCAGATAGAGAAACTTGTTTTAACAGAGGATAAAAGATGAGGAGGGCTTATGAAATACAGGGAACTTGGAAAGACAGGCTTAATGGTCAGCGAGATTGGGCTCGGCGGAGAATGGCTGGAGCGTCATAATACGGAAGAAGTAAAAGCGGTAATTGATGTGTGTGAAGAGGAGGGGATCAATATTCTGGACTGTTGGATGTCCGAACCGAATGTCCGGTCTAATATCGGATCGGCGATAAAAGGAAAACGTAACCGATGGATCATTCAGGGACATATCGGCTCTATTTGGGAAAATGGACAATATGTCAGAACCAGAAATCTGAAAAAAGTAAAACCGGCTTTTGAAGACCTGTTGGCACGGCTGCAGACCGACTATATTGATTTGGGAATGATCCATTTTATTGATATTGTAGAAGAATTTGACCATGTAATGAATGGGGAATTTATAGAATATGTGCGGCAGTTAAAGAAAGAAGGAAAGATCCGCCATATCGGAATGAGTTCCCACAATCCGGAGATTGCCAAAATGGCGGCCTGCCATGGTGAGATTGAAATGATCTTATTCAGCATCAACCCGGCTTTTGATCTGCTGCCGCCTGTTACCGATCTGGAACAATATTTTACGGATCAATACGACGAAAGCCTGGGCGGGATCGCACCGGAGCGGGAAGAATTATATAAGATCTGCGAACAGAATGGCGTAGGGATCACGGTTATGAAAGGGTATGCGGGGGGACGTCTGTTCCGGAAACAGACCTCACCTTTTGGAGTGGCGCTGACACCGGTACAATGTATCCATTACGCGCTGACCCGGCCGGCAGTAGCGGCAATTATGGCGGGGTTTGACAATCCGCAGCATGTATACGAGGCCGTGGCATATGAGACCGCTACCAGTGAGGAAAAGGATTATGCGAGCGTCCTGGCATCGGCACCGCGGCATGCATTTTCTACAGGACAATGTACCTATTGCGGGCATTGTGCGCCATGTCCTGCCAGGATTGACATTGCCATGGTCAATAAGTTATATGATCTTGCTTCCATGTCAGACGCGGTCCCGGGAACAGTCCGCGCGCATTATCAGCAGTTAAATGCAAATGCATCAGACTGTACCGGATGCAGAAGCTGTGAGGGCAGGTGCCCGTTTTCCGTACCGATTACGGAGCGGATGCAAAAAGCAAAGGAATTATTTTTATAAATGGTATGGGAATCAGCCTCATATCAGAAAAACAGAATGACATTAAGGAGGAAAAATTACAATGAAAGAATTTTTTTCGATGGAGCCTGTATGGATCAGGGAACCGAAGCAGACGGTGGTCACGGAAGAAAGGGTGGAGATCATAACGGAACCGGGAACGGACCTCTGGCAGCGTACATATTATGGATTTCAGAATGATAATGCGCCTGTCTTACAGGTGGAGACTACGGAAACCTATTTTTCGTTTGTGGTAAAGACACAGTTTGAAAGCCATCACCGGTTTGACCAGTGCGGTGTGGCGATGTATCTTGACAGTGAAAACTGGTTCAAGGCATCTATAGAATATGAGAATGAGGAATTCCAGAGGCTGGGCAGTGTTGTTACGAACCATGGATATTCGGACTGGGCGACTACGGATATTCCTGCGGACAGGAAAGAAATGTGGTATCGTCTCAGTAGAAGAGAAAGCGATTACTGTGTGGAATGCAGCCAGGATGGAGTGGATTTTAAGCAGATGCGGATTTTCCATATGTGGGACGGCGCAGGCAAAATTGTATTCGGAGTCTATGCGTGCAGCCCGGAACAGTCTTCCTTTAAAGCAACATTTACTAATTTTGAGATTACGGAATGTAAATGGGAAGCACATAAGTGAAATATTTGAAATGGGAATACTTTCATCGTGCGATATGGTAAAACCATGCGATTGCCTGATTGATGCTCTTTTTTGTGACCCGGCTGCTGTCATCCCGAAAGACTATGGCAGGGATTACAGCCTTGACGGGACCTTGTTTGAAGGCCAGAGATTTACGGCTGTCAAAAAGGGAAAGCGTGTGTTTGAGCGTACCGTCAGCAAGGACATCTGTAAACGGTTTGTCCAATTATGTAAAAATGATCTGATCCAGTTTGTAAAACTCAATCAATACCATGACAAGTTGTTTTTTGCGGAATGGTATGGACGTGATTATTCTGTGGAGATCACTAACATCAGGGCGGCACAGCGGGAAGGCAGGGACTTAAGGTGATTTTTTTGCTCTTTTGCCATTGTGGAATTATTGTAGTGAACCAGATGCGGACATTATATTTTTGATAGGTGAGGCTTATTGCAAATCCCGGCCGAACGGTATGTCTTTTTTGCTGATGGCGGTGTGGATTTTTCGGCAATCTAGCGTATCTTTTCGAATGAACGGCGTAATTGGTTTTGCAATAAATATGCTTGATGTTGCTCCAGCCGTCCGACCAACGACTGAAAAGCTAGCGGACTATAGGCGAATACAGAGAGAACTTGCTGAAGAAAATAAACTTTTGGAAACTCCTTGATGTAGTTCTACAGAAAGTTTACAGTACGACTGTGGGAAACTCCCACATATTCAGAAGGAAGGTGAACAATCCATGCAGTTGCCACAAGAACTGCTAATATTGATAGAAAACGGTGAGAGCAATACTGTAGAATTAAAAAAATCAACCACAGAGATAACCAAATGGCGGAGAAGGAAACGTAAATGGATAAATATTATTACGAATACAGGGATGATGGCGATATGTACCGTCGATATTGCTAAAGGAAATATTTTTTGCCTTGTATAGTTCATTGAAATGAGGTTTTCAGAATTGTACGAGAAGATGAAACAGGATAACTTTTTGAAAGGGAAGGCTGTATAAGAATATTCTGACGCTCTGAGATGGGGTTAAGTTGCGTGCAAAATAGAGATAAGCTGATAGCGTTACGCATTTATAGAAATACTATCTTTAATGGAACACTGATGCTCTGTCTCTGATTGTTTCATGGTTACTTGACATATTTCATCCTCAACGGTATAATTAAAATTAACAATGAAACAACTGGAGGATTCTAAGGAGGTTTTCTGAATATGTTATCCTTTCTTAAATCGGTATTCGGTTCGGATATTGCAGAGGCAGAATACCATTATGCGGATGATACGCCTTATTACATCCGGGATGGGTATACGCCACAACTGTTGATCTGGGGGCAAAACCAATGTATCATTTTGACTCCAAAGAATTCTTCCTGGCGGCTGCCTGCATTAAAGAAACAGTTAAAGAAGTTTCAGGAGCTTTGTACAATTCCCTGTGCACTGGGGCTGGAAAATTTAACCGCGCTGCAGAGGCGGAACCTGATAGAAAATCACATTCCTTTCGTTTCCCTGTCTCAGCAGGTATATCTTCCGTTTTGGGGATGTTCCTTCCGTGAACAGTTTAAGGTGGAAACGACCATTGCCGATAAAATGGCTCCTGGAACACAGCTAGTCTTTTTGTATTTATACTATGGTCAAAGTACAGAGCCTGTAAACCTGACACGGATTGCAAAAGATCTTTCCCTCTCAAAAGCGACCTGTACGAGAGCAATCAATGATCTTACTGTTTCTGGCTTGATCACGCAAAATGCGGAAGGCACAAACAAATGGATTACTCCGGCATACGGGAAACCGGAATTTTTGAAAAAGGGGTATGAACGACTGAAATCACCTGTGGAGAGAATCCTTTATGTGAAAACACCGATTCAGGTTGAAAAACAGGTCATAAGTGGAATACGGGCGCTGGCACAGCAATCTATAATCAGTGTAAATGAACAGGATGGCTCCATTGCTGTTTCTAAAAAGACTGCTGCGAAAATTCCGGCACATGCTATTTGTACCGAACAGTATTTTGGAGATTTCGGCGGATCAGTCTTTGAGGTATGGTCCTATGACCCTGTTATATTGGCGAGAAATGCCTGTATAGATGATATTTCCCTGCTGCTGAGCATGGATAACAATCCCAACGAGCGGATTCAGATGTGCCTGGATGAAATCCGTGAAAAACATGATCTTCCTGTCAAAGAGGAAGAATAAGGAGAAAATCAAATGATAAACGGTATCACTATATTTCGGGAACATTTCCGTAATTTTAAGGATCTGTATACGGTGATCGGCGGCTTTGCCTGTGACATTCTGATGAACGAGGCAGGCCTTGATTTCAGGCAGACTGTTGACATCGACATGGTGCTGACGGTCGAGGCTCTGACTACGGATTTTGCAAAAGCCTTCTGGTCATTTATCGAGGCCGGCGGCTATCAGGCCAGACAGCGCAGCAACGGCAGGCCAGAGTTCTATCGTTTCATAAATCCGACAAATCCGGCTTATCCCAAAATGATCGAGTTGTTTTTACGACCACAGAGTAATGTGGTTTTACAGCCAGACACACATCTTATGCCGCTGCATATCAATAATGAAGTTTCCAGCCTGTCTGCGATTCTTCTCAATGACGATTACTACCGTTTCCTTTTAGATGGAAGAACCGTTACCGATGGTATTTCCATATTGGATGCAGAGCATATCATTCCTCTGAAAATGAAAGCATGGCTGGATCTGAAAAGCAAAAAGGCCGAAGGGATTCATAGTATGTTACAGAATAACAAGGCAAAATTATTCTAAACTAAATGAAAAATGGCCTGCTAAAGCTGGGAGGGTATATGATCTATACAGGCAGTTAGATATCCACTTTTGTAAAAGTGCGGCAGAAAGGCAGGGTGAATTACGGGACAAAAAAGATATTCCGGTGCTGAGTGATGCATTATATTATAAAGTGGATATCATTTTATCTGGGGACAAAGTTTTTTTGGAGGCTGATTTAGAAAGGCCGTTAGTATATTCTCCGGCAATGATGTTGGAATATCTTGAGATGCTGTATGATAAGTAATCACATACCGCAGCATAATTGCAATTAAATTTAAAGAAACAAAAAAGACACACCCTAGCGGCGGTTTCAAACTATAGGACTTGGTCGGGCTATGCGGACTTCCTGAATGAGGCCCTGCCAGTAACGGTGATGGCAACGGAGGACTGGACAATCGAATAAGGCGCAGAAGAAAGCATCTGTCAGGGAAAATCTGGCGGATGCTTCTATTTGAGGAACAGCACAAGATGGGGAGAGGAGATTAAGGAAGATATAGTTCCTCCACCACATAGTCACACACTACAATCTGATGACTGTCTGTCAGCCGCCTTGCAAGTTCTCTTGTCTGTACGGACGGAAAGAAAATCATGGAGATAAAAATATTGGTATCAAGCATTACCCGCAAACTAATACCCCCTCACTTCCTTACGGATTTCCCTCATGTAGTCCTGCATTTCTTCCTCAGATGTAAAGCCTGCCATCTCCGCTTCTCCTGCGAACGCTTCTTCCACCCTCTTGAACGCCAGCGCATTCAGTTTCCGGTAAATTCACTTTTCAGCTTATTGATATATTTTTCCAGCATGGATATCAAAGTGCAAACCTCACGAGGGTCGGCATCTTCCATTGCGTGTTGTTCGGCCTCAAATATCCACATGATATTTTTCTCGCCATAATTGCGGCCCTCGTCTGACAAACGTATCACCTTGCGGTTTCTCGTACCGGGGACATGTTCCAAAAAGACGTATCCTTTTTTAATCAGCCCTGATATTATGGAATTTATTGTCTGCTTTGGCAGGAAAAGAAGCTCACACAGATCCTGCTGGGAGTACTCTTTATCTGTCGTAAGCAACATTGACCATACGCAGATTTCACCATCGGAAACACCTGATTTGACGGCCGCGATATGATAAAGTGAATTCAGTTCTTTTATGAGCTGATTGATTACATCAATTTGTCTTTTTACCTGACCGTCCATTTTGCTCTCCTTCACAGCAATCCTAATGCGAACTACATGAAAATACTATAGTCTGACTTCGGAAGCTTGTCAATAATATATCTTAAAAAAACCCGAATCTAAAAAAACCGAAAAGCACGTGTCTGGAAAAAAGATTCCTGCAAAAGCTCTGAAATTCCATTTCAAAGAGAATGATATGAAAA
>VSNK01000195.1 GCA_009774255.1 Faecalicatena sp. | reverse complement strand
AACTTACCATGACAGCGGCTGACGAGTGAACTGAAACAAAAAATTCATATAAATAAGATAAAATAATGCTGTCATATTTTGGAATAACGTGTTAGTATATAGTTTACTGGTAAGAATAAGTTAAGACAGGAAAATGCAAGGGAGAGAGAATCGAGTATGGAATATCTGAAAAAAATATTTGCCCCGGTCGATATGACGGTGGGGAAACCATGGGAGGATATCCTGATATTCACTGTGCCGATGCTGATCGGCAATATTGCACAACAGCTTTATAATACGGTGGACAGTGTGGTGGTCGGCAATTTCGTAGGAGATAACGCGCTGGCGGCAGTGGGAAGCGCAGGCCCTATCCTGAATCTTCTGATTGTCTTGTTCATTGGGATCAGTATGGGAGCCAGTATTATGGTATCTCAGTATTTTGGAGCAAAGAACAGGGAGGATCTGTCCAGCACGATCGGGAACTGTATCGTGCTGACCGCACTGGCCTCCATATTTGTTATGGTTGTCGCTACGGTGGCGGCGAGGCCGCTGCTGCTGCTTTTGGGAACTCCGGACAGTATTATCGACTGGTGTACTTCTTATCTGCGGATCATGTTCATAGGCTCCGCAGGGCTTGCATATTACAATATTTTGAGCGGTGTCCTGCGCGGGCTGGGAGATTCGATTTCTGCATTGCTGTATCTGATTGTGGCAAGTGTACTGAATATTATACTGGATCTGGTATTTGTCGTATATTTCGATATGGCGGTAGACGGTGTGGCGCTGGCAACCGTTATCGCGCAGGCGATTTCCGCGCTGCTTTGTGTGAGACGGCTCATGCAGATGAAAGATCTGTTTGACCTGAACCGAAAATATCTCAAAATGACAAAACAGCATTCTTTCAATATTATCCGCCTGGGCGTGCCTTCCGGGGTGACGCAGGCCATCATCTCCATGGCCATGCTGGTCGTACAGTCATTGACCAATAGCTTCGGAGAGCAGTTCATCGCGGCAAATGTGATCGTCATGCGTGTGGATGGATTTGCCATGCTGCCTAATTTTTCATTTGGAACCGCAATGACTACGTACGCGGGGCAGAACGTGGGTGCCGGTGCTTATGACCGCGTAGCGAAGGGGGCGAAGCAGGGAACCTTGATGGCGATTGGGACTTCTGCTGTCATTACAGGACTGATCCTTCTGTTTGGTAAGAATCTGATGGGTATTTTTACGAATACGGATACGCTGGTAACGCTGAGTATGAGGATGATGTGCATTCTGGCTGCAGGATATATCGCCATGGCAGTCACACAGGCTCTTTCCGGCGTGATGAGGGGAGCCGGAGATACCATAACACCGATGTGGATTTCGCTGGTTACTACGATTATCGTAAGAGTGCCGCTGGCTTACGGGCTGGTGTATCTGACCAGAAGCGCACAATATCCGAAAGGAAGGGAAGAATGTATTTTTATATCCCTGCTGATTTCCTGGATCATCGGGGCACTGTGCACGGCATTTTTCTACAGAAGAGGAAAATGGAGAAAAACGGCTTTGAAGTAATTAAGGAAGTGAGTGAAGACATATGACGAAGAAAGAACTTGCGGCAGAGATCATTGAGCGGTTAAAGAAGGAATATCCTGTCGCGGAATGCAGCCTGGATTATGACCATGCGTGGAAGCTGCTGGTCAGTGTGCGCCTGGCGGCACAGTGTACGGATGCCAGGGTGAATGTAGTAGTGGAAGAGCTATATGCAAAGTACCCGGATGTGGATGCGCTGGCGGAAGCAGAGACGGAGGAGATCGAGAAGATCGTCCGTCCCTGCGGGCTCGGGAAGAGCAAGGCACGGGATATCAGCGCATGTATGAAGATCTTGAAGGAGGAATATGGCGGTAAGGTGCCGGATGATTTTGACGCGCTTCTGAAGCTTCCGGGAGTCGGTAGGAAAAGCGCCAACCTGATCATGGGGGACGTCTTTGGCAAGCCTGCGATCGTTACGGACACCCACTGTATCCGGCTGGTGAACCGGATGGGACTGGTGGATGGAATCAAAGAGCCGAAGAAGGTGGAAATGGAACTGTGGAAGATCATTCCTGCCGAAGAGGGAAATGATTTCTGTCATCGCCTGGTATACCACGGGCGGGATGTCTGCACCGCACGGACAAAGCCTTATTGTGACAAGTGCTGCCTGGCAGATATCTGCGCGAAGAACGGAGTGTAGGGCTTTTGCAGTCACTGTTCACGGTGCCTTGCACCCCGCTGCAAGGCATCCGGCCAGTAAAATAGCGGTTGCTGGCAACCAGCCCCTCGCCGTCAGGCGACTTTTCAATGGGCTGGATGCGTTACAGTTCGCGGACGGTTAGGCCGTGAACTGTAACCTTTTACAGTCACTGTTCACGGTGCTTTGCACCCCGCTGCAAGGCACCCGGCCAGTAAAATAGCGGTTGTTGGCAACCAGCCCCTCGCCGTCAGGCGACTTTTCAATGGGCTGGATGCGTTACAGTTCGCGGACGGTTAGGCCGTGAATTGTAACCTTGTGCTTGGTAATTTTTATTATACGCAAAAAAACTGTTGTATCCTGGGGAAGAAAATAATATAATAGATAAGGTCAAAGAAGGCTCTGTATCACAGAGCCGTTTATCTTGATAACAAAAAAATTAAGAAGGTAGAAAAAATGGGAAAATATTTTGGCACTGACGGTTTCCGCGGGGAAGCTAATGTTGTACTGACTGTGGAACACGCATTTAAGGTAGGTCGTTATCTTGGCTGGTATTTCGGACAGGAACACAAGGCCAGGATCGTGATCGGCAAGGACACCCGAAGAAGCAGCTATATGTTTGAATATGCATTGGCGGCGGGACTGACTGCCTCCGGAGCGGATGCGTATCTGCTTCATGTTACTACAACTCCCAGTGTATCCTATGTGGTGAGGACAGAAGATTTTGACTGCGGCATCATGATCTCGGCCAGCCACAATCCATACTATGACAACGGAATCAAGGTGATCAATCAAAAGGGACATAAGATGGAGGCAGAGGTAGAAGATCAGATCGAAAGATACATTGACGGCGGGATCGGCGAACTTCCTCTTGCGGTGAAGGATCAGATCGGCTGTACGATCGATTATGCGGCAGGAAGGAACCGATATATCGGTCATCTCATTTCACTGGCTACGCGTTCTTTCAAGGATATGCGTATCGGACTGGACTGCGCGAACGGGAGCGCGTTCAGTATTGCGAAAAGCGTATTTGATGCCCTGGGGGCAAAGACCTATGTGATCAGCAATGAACCGGATGGATTTAACATCAATACGAACTGCGGCTCCACCCATATCGAAGTGCTTCAGGCATTCGTCAAGGAGAAAAAGCTGGATGTGGGATTCGCCTATGACGGGGATGCGGACCGCTGTATCGCGATCGATGAGAATGGAAATGTAGTGAACGGTGATCTGATCCTTTACATGTGCGGCAAGTATCTGATGGAGCAGGGAAGGCTGGAAGGCAACACGATCGTGACTACGGTAATGTCGAACCTGGGGCTTTACAAGGCCTGCGATAAGATTGGCATGAAGTATGAGCAGACCGCGGTGGGGGATAAGTATGTGTACGAAAATATGATGAATAACGGATTTGTGCTCGGAGGGGAGCAGTCCGGACATATCATTTTCAGTAAGCACGCAAGGACCGGCGACGGTATCCTGACATCCCTGATGATTATGGAAGTAATCATGGAAAAGAAGCAGACACTCGCAAAATTATGCGAGGATGTCAAGATCTATCCACAGCTTTTGAAAAATGTCCGTGTCACGGATAAGAAGACCGCCAGGGAAAATCCGGCCGTACAGAAAGCCGTGGAAGATGTGGCGGCCGCGCTGGGAAGCGATGGCAGGATCTTGGTTCGTGAAAGCGGGACGGAGCCTGTGATCCGCGTCATGGTGGAGGCTGCATCAGATGAGATCTGTAAGCAGTATGTAGATCAGGTGATTGACGTGATTCGGGCGGAAGGGCTGGAAGCCACTCCGTAAAAAGTATCTTACAAATAGAGAGAAGAAAGGGCATAACAAATTCGGTTTTGTTACGCCCTTTTTTGTTTTAAATTTAGTTGGAGGAAGGAATTGCGGATGGGTTCTCAGCCGATGATCACTGTCGGATATCCGGCCTGTTTTAAGCGTTGCTCCATCTCCGAAGCGTCCTCCAGGGTACGGAAGCTCCCCACCCGTACCCGGAAGAAGCCGTCTTCTTCTACAAGGGAAGCAGCATAATCCTGTTCCAGCAGTTCATTCAGCAGGCGGTTGGCGTAGGCCGGATTGCGGTAGGAACCGACCTGTACATAGTATACGGAGTGAGCCGAGACAGAATCCTTTTCATTCAGTGTATCCAGGATTCCGGAAGCAATAGCCTGGGCAATATCATCAAAATTATTATCAAACAGGGTATTGTCGGCGTTGGAATTTATAAAACCGACTTCCACCAGGACGGCGGGCATCTTTGTACGGTTCAATACTACCAGGTTCGGCCGGGCCTGTACGCCGAGATTGACAAAGCCGACGCTCTCCAACTGTTCATTGATATTTTCAGCCATTTCCAGTTTGATTCCGGAGAGGTCGTAGACCAGGGACTCTACACCGGAGACAACATTATCCGTTGGAAAGGAATTGCGGTGGATGGAAACAAAATAGTCAACACCGGCGTTGTTGGCTTCCATTGCTTTTTCGTACGGTGACTGGTAGATATCGGTTGTTCTTGTGTATTCCACATCGAGTCCGTTATTCTGAAGGATTTCGCCGACCGCCAGGACCAGGCGGAGCGCGTCGTCCTTTTCCTGACGGCCATTGTAGACCGCTCCGGTGTCACGGCCTCCGTGACCGGCATCCAGCATGATTGAATAAGGCATAGCAGTGTTTCCTTTCACATTATTCTATTTTAGAGTATGACCGGAAAGGGGGAAATGTGCATGCCAGAAATGAAACAGCCGCTTTCATATCAATACGAAAGCGGCTGTCAGGACGGAGAGTGTGGGATTCGAACCCACGTGCCCAGTAAAGGACAACTGCATTTCGAGTGCAGCTCGTTATGACCACTTCGATAACTCTCCACAATCAATATATTCTTACTGAACAGGTCATGTTCAATTAAGGTAAGACAAGGCTGCCGCTCAGACAGCAGCCTCATGATCTTCAGCTTCAGCTTCCGGCTCGGGAGCATCCTCCTCCGGAAGATAGATATGCACAAGCTCCACACGGTTCTTATCCAGACGTTCCACGACCATACGAATGCCTTCTTCCGTGGTGAATTCATCACCTTCCTCCGGAAGACGATCCAGACGCTGAATCAGGAATCCGCCCAGAGAATCATAGTCTTCGGACTCCAGCTCCAAATGCAGCCGGTCATTCAGATCATCCAGGCTTAAGGAGCCTTCCACCATATATTCGCGGTCATCCAGCTTCTGTATGAAGCTTTCTTCATTCTCGTCGTATTCATCATGGATCTCGCCGACGATCTCCTCCAGAATATCTTCCAATGTGATCAGACCGGCAGTCTCGCCATATTCGTCCAGCACAACGGCGATATTAAAGGAAGCGTCACGCATCTCCACGAGAAGCTCGGATATACTCTTATACTCGTAAGTGAAATAGGCTTCCCGGAGAATATCTCTTACATGAAAATGCTCTTTGTTTTCAAACAGAAGAAGATCCTTCATGTTGATTGTTCCGATGACATTGTCCGTGGTATCCTCATATACAGGAAGTCGGGTATACTTGTCCTCTTTAAAAATCTCTAACAGTTCATGGTAAGTACTGTTGACGTCCGCAAATGTTACATGCACCCGGGGAACCATCACGTCCTTTGCGCGGGCATCACCCAGGTCGAATACATTGTAGATCATTTCCTTTTCTTCGGATTCGATTACACCATCCTCATGGCTGACATCCACAATGGTACGGAGTTCGTCCTCTGTCATGGTATTGTTCTTCGCGTTCGGATCGATCCGAAGCAGGAACAGTACTCCGCGGGCCATCAGATTCACGATGAAAATCACCGGGGTCATAACAGTCATAAATACCTTGATAACAGGAATATATGCCAATGCCAGCTTACCGGAATTGAGGGTCGCAGCATTCTTCGGTGTGATCTCTCCGAATATGAGGATCGCGACGGTCAGAATACCGGTGGCGATACTGACCATATATCCGCCCAGGCTGTACGCAAGCGTGGTGGTCAGTGATGCAGCATAAAGGTTCACGATGTTATTTCCAATTAAAATCGCGCTCAGCATTTTCGAAGAATGATTCTCCGTGATGTCCAACACGGTCGCCGCCCGCTTGTTGCCATCGTCTGCAAGGGAACGCATCTTGATCTTGCTTACCGTGGTAAGCGCCGTCTCAGCAGAAGAAAAAAAGGCTGATAACAATAACAGGATAAACAATATGAAAAATTGTATGGCGTCACTAGGGTCCAATGATTCGTTCAACTCCTTTTTACTATAAACTTGACGAGTATACCTGTCTACTATACATCATTTTTGCGAAATTTGCAAGTTGAATTTCACATCGTTTTATTGTATATTGTAAAATATAGGTTACTATTCACGGTGCCTTGCACCTTGCTGCAAGGTATCCGGCCAATAAAATAGCGGTTGCTGGCATCTGACCCCTCGCCGTCAGGCGACTTTCAATGGGTCAGATGCGTTACAATTCGCGGTCGGTCAGGCCGTGAATTGTAACAAATATAGGTTAGAAGATAGGTTAGATGAATGGAGAATGTGCATGGAGCTGTATGAAGAATTATGCGGGATACTGGGAAAAGACAATGTATTTACGGAAGAGCCGATGAGCGGACATACCACATTCCGGGTGGGCGGACCGGCAGATTTTTTTGTGACACCAGAGGAGGAAGAACAGGTGCGGGAAGCTGTTTTTGCTTTCAGGCAGGCCGGGGTTCCTTTTTATGTCGTGGGAAACGGGAGCAACCTGCTGGTAGGAGATCAGGGTTACAGGGGCGGGATCATTCAGATCTTCAAAAAGATGAACCAGGTCTCTGTGTGCGGTTCAAGGCTCCATGCCCAGGCAGGCGCCCTTTTGTCAAAGATTGCTTCGGAGGCTTTGACAAAAGGGCTGACGGGATTTGAATTTGCCTCTGGCATACCGGGGACATTGGGCGGTGCGGTGATGATGAATGCAGGGGCCTATGGAGGGGAGATGAAGCATGTGCTGACAGGCGCCCGGGTACTGAAGGTTTCAGGGGAGATCGAGGAGGTGCCTGTGGAAGAGATGGAACTGGGATACCGGAGCAGTATTTTTGCGAAGAACAAAGATGTGATCCTGAGTGCGGATATCCGGCTGGAAGCGGGAGAACCGGAACAGATCCGGAAGCGTATGGATGAATTACGGGAGCAGCGTACGGCAAAGCAGCCGCTGGAATATCCCAGCGCAGGAAGTACATTCAAGCGGCCGGAGGGGTATTTCGCCGGAAAACTGATCGAGGATGCCGGACTGAGGGGCTTTCAGGTGGGCGGTGCGCAGGTTTCGGAGAAGCACTGCGGGTTCGTGATCAATAAAGGGCATGCCACCGCAAAGGATATTCTGTCTCTGATGCAGCAGGTATCTGACAAAGTTTTTATACGGTCCGGGGTGCGCCTGGAACCGGAAGTGAAGCTGCTGGGAGAATTTTAGAAGCCGTATCTTAGCCGCGGCGTACACGGAGAGCGAATGGCGGGGAAGTTTGGAAATACGGCTGTGCGGACGAATGGATAAAGAGGTGTGAAAGAATGAGATTTGTGATAGTGACGGGGATGTCGGGGGCCGGGAAGTCTACCGCGCTTAAAATGCTGGAAGATATGGGATATTTCTGCGTGGATAATCTGCCGATCCAGTTGATGCCGAAATTTGCGGAAATGCTGATGCTGCCCAACGCCGAGATCAATCAGGCGGCGCTGGGGGTCGATATCCGCAGCGGCCAGGCGCTGGACGGGATTGAAGAGCAGCTTTCCCAGATGGACGGACAGGGGATCAGATATGAGATTCTGTTTTTGGACGCCCGCGATAATGTACTTGTAAAGAGATACAAGGAAACCAGGAGACAGCACCCTCTGGGCGGTATGGGAAGGGTGGATATCGGCATCGCGAAAGAAAGGGAACGGATCGCGTTCTTAAAGATGCGGGCCACCTATATATTGGATACGAGCAAGATGCTTACCAGGGAACTGAAACGAGAGCTGGAAAAGATTTTCGTGGAGGGAAAGGAATTCAAGAATCTGTATGTTTCCGTGATGTCATTTGGTTTCAAATATGGAATCCCGCAGGATGCGGATTTGGTCTTTGACGTGCGTTTTTTGCCGAATCCTTACTATATAGAAGGACTGAAGGAAAAAACGGGCAATGACCGGGAAGTACAGGACTATGTGCTGCACAATGAACGGGCACAGGTCTTTGTGGAGAAGCTGATGGGGCTGATGGATTTCCTCCTTCCGAACTATATTCTGGAGGGGAAGAATCAGCTTGTGATCGGAATCGGGTGTACGGGGGGGAAGCACCGTTCCGTAACGCTGGCCAATGTGATGTACCAGTATATGGAGAAAAAAGAGAATTATGGTGTGCGGATTGAGCATAGAGATATAGAGAAGGATGCCATTGTAAAAGCACACTGAAAGGCGGGATATGGATATGTCATTTTCTGGAAGTGTTAAGGAAGAACTTTCCAGGATCCTGAGTCAGGCCAGGCACTGCCAGATCGCGGAATTGGCGGCATTGCTGAGTATATGCGGTTCTATTTCCATCGGCAGCAGGAATCAGTACTGCTTAAAAATTCACACGGAAAATCAGGCTGTTGCAAGAAAAGTCTTTACATTAATCGAAAAAACATTTAATATAGAGGCTGATATCTCAATTCGGAAGAACATGACGAAGAAAAGCGTGGTCTATGCGGTGGTGGTAAGGCGGCATGTTGATGCGCTTCGGATCCTTCAGGCAGCGAAGTTGATTGATGAGCCTGAGAAGGTGCTTGATGAGATCTACATCGCGAATCCGATTATTGTCCAGCAGACCTGCTGCAGGCGGGCATTTATCAGGGGTGCCTTTCTGGCGGCAGGTTCTATGAGCGACCCGGCGAAAGCTTATCACTTTGAGATCGTCTGTGGTGCGGAAGCGATGGCAGTACAGATTCGGAAGCTGATCTGTAGTTTTGCGATGGATGCGAAGATTGTGCCGAGAAAAAAGTCTTATGTGGTATATCTCAAAGAGGGTTCTCAGATTGTAGATATCCTGAATGTCATGGAAGCGCATGTATCTTTGATGGAACTGGAAAATGTCCGGATTTTGAAGGAGATGCGCAACACGGTGAACCGCAAGGTGAACTGTGAGACAGCCAATATTAACAAAACCGTCTCTGCTGCCGTGAGGCAGATGGAGAATATTACATACTTGCGCGACACTATCGGTTTTGAAAAACTGCCGGAAGGGTTGGAGGAGGTTGCACTTGCCCGTCTTTCCCATCCGGATGCATCACTGAAAGAGCTGGGGGGAATCTTGTCTCCTCCGGTCGGAAAATCCGGAGTGAACCACAGACTGCGGAAGCTGGAGGAATTGGCAGAGAAAGTTAAGCAAGAACAAGGAGGATCATGATTATGATTGAAGTGCCAGTTGTCGTTAGACAGGAGAAGGGACTTGACGGAAGACCGATTGCATTGTTGGTGCAGGAAGCGAGCCAGTATGCAAGTAAGGTGTTTATCAAGGTGGAGGACAAAAGTATCAATGCCAAGAGCATTATGGGTATGATGAGCCTGAGCCTTGCGGAAGGGGAGGAGGTCACGATTTTCACGGAGGGTGAAGATGAGGAAAAAGCGGCAGAGGGGATCAGAACATTTTTTATGACGTCAAATTAAATGATATTGTGTGCCAGGTATCATAGTTTGTCCGAGAGTTAATATTTTATAACGACACGGGACAGAAGCTTTTCCGTAAAAGGGGTAAGAATTATGAAGAAGATGCTGTTTATTTATAATCCGAATTCCGGAACCGGTGTATTGAAGCCGAAGCTGGCAGATGTGATCGATATTTTTGTAAAAGGCGGTTATGATGTTACCACATATCCGACTCAATGTTATCACGATGCGCTGGCGAAGACACTCAGTTATACGGAAGATTATGACATTATTGTGTGCAGCGGCGGGGATGGGACGCTGGACGAGGTAGTGACAGGGGTTTCCAAGCGTGCGCAGAAGGTTCCTATCGGATATATTCCGGCGGGTACAACCAATGACTTTGCGCAGAGCCTCCATATTTCCAGCAATATCCTGCAGGCAGCGGAGGCAGTGGTGAGCGGTGTGCCTTTTCCATGCGACGTAGGAAAGTTCAACGATGATTACTTTGTGTATATCGCGGCGTTCGGGCTGTTTACCGATGTGTCCTATGGGACGAAGCAGAGCATGAAGAATGTGCTGGGACATCTGGCATATATTCTGGAAGGCTCAAAGCAGATATTCAACATACCGTCCTACCATATCCGGGTAGTCCATGACGGCGAAGAGATTGAAGATGACTTTATGTTCGGTATGGTGACGAATTCCCGGTCTGTGGGAGGGTTCAAGGGAATCGTAGGAAAGGATGTTATATTTGACGACGGCCTGTTTGAGGTAACATTGATTAAGACTCCGAAAAGTCCGATCGCGATCAATGAAATTATCGCGTCTCTTGTGATCAAGCAGATCGACTCGAACCATGTGTATTCTTTCCGTTCCGGGGAGGTGCGCTTTGAATCGGCCGAAGAGATTCCGTGGACTCTGGACGGCGAGTTCGGTGGGGGGCATGATGAAGTGAACATCAAGAATCAAAAGCAGGCTTTGAGCATTATGATCAAGGAAGATACCAAAACGCATCTGGAGGAAAAGAAAGAGGAACTGATCGAGAAGATCAAAGAGGAAGAAGGACTGGTTATTGAAAAGTAAACAGCAAAATATAGGAACCCTGCCGGCTGCGGCAGGGTTCTTTTTGAAATAGGGAAACCGCAGTGCGCATCCCTTGGATGGTTTTTATTCCATAGGATAATACAGAGAAGCTTCCTGATGGAATAAAAAAAGCTTTCAGATCAAAAAATCCGAAAGCTGTCCCTAAGTGACTCCAAGGGGAATCGAACCCCTGATTCCAGCGTGAGAGGCTAGCGTCTTAACCGCTTGACCATGGAGCCTTGTTTTTAAATGCCTATGTCGATTCG
>VSNK01000194.1 GCA_009774255.1 Faecalicatena sp. | reverse complement strand
TTGTTTCTTTTTTTATTGAAGCTTTTTTTTAGGTACACAAAACCACCTCCCTGGGAACATTATACCATTGTTTCACGTGAAACACAATATAATACAACACAAAAATACATAAATATTGACAAAAAAAATTCCGCTAATGCGGATAAACTAAGGGTATTTCACGTGATGTGTCTATTAGGGGGTTGCAAAACAACGGTTACTGTTCACACGGTGCCTTGCACTCAGCTGCAAGGCATCCGGCCAATACAGTAACACTGTTGACAATCGGACAGATTTATGATAATCTAAGTGTACTAATACAGATAATACACTATAGTTTGTACTCGAAAGCGGGTACTTGAAGGAGGTGTACCATTGATCACGATTGATTATCAGAGCCGTGCCCCCATCTACGAACAGATCGTGGAAAAGTTCCAGATGCTGATCGTCAAGGGTGTTCTGCCGCCGGGCAGCCGAATGCCGTCGGTGCGCTCTCTTGCGGTAGAATTATCCATCAATCCCAATACGATCCAGAAAGCCTTCGCTGTCCTGGAGCAGGAAGGATATATCTTTTCCGTAAAGGGGCGGGGCAATTTTGTATCGGAAAGCGGTTCCCTGTTTCAAAAAAAGAAGGAAACCTGTCTGGATGAGCTGCGGCAGCTTTTGTTCCATGCGAAAGAACTCGGTATCCTGGAAGCTGACTGCAGAGCTGTTCTGAACCAGGTATATGGTTAGTAGTTATAAGGAGGTGTCTTATGATCGAATTAAAACATGTTACCAAAGCCTTTCAGGGTACTCCTGCCCTTGCGCAGGTCACGGCAGAGATCCAGGACAACATGATCTTTGGGCTTGTGGGAAGCAACGGCGCAGGCAAGAGCACTCTGCTCCGCCTCATCAGCGGAATCCTGAAACCGGAAGAAGGTGAGATTATGCTGGACGGAAAGCAGATTTTTGAGAATCCGCAGGCAAAGAGCCAGTTATGTTTTCTGTCCGACAGTGTGACTTATTTTCCAAATGCCACCCCGGAGTCCATGGGCCAATATTACCGGCTTGCCTACCCCGGGTTCGACGCGGAGTATTACCACAGTCTTCTGCAGAAGTTCCATATCCCGGAAAAAAAGAAGCTCCAGACCTTTTCCAAGGGGCAGAAAAAGCAGGTATCTCTTCTGCTGGGGTTCTGTACCGGGACCAGATACCTTTTCTGCGACGAGACCTTTGACGGCCTGGACCCGGTGGTCCGCCAGGCGGTGAAGAGTCTGTTCGCGGCAGAGCTTCTGAAGAGGGAGTTCACCCCTGTGATCGCCTCCCACAACCTGCGGGAGCTGGAGGATATCTGCGACAGCATCGGGCTTCTTCATGAGGGGAAGCTGCTCTTTGCCAGAGACCTGGATTCCATGAAATGCAGTCTCTGCAAGATGCAGTGTGTCATCCCGGATCACGCGAAGGAGGAACGGCTTCTTTCGGAGCTCTCCGTCCTGCAGTACGAAAAAAGCGGTTCTCTTCTCACAGTCACGGCCCGCGGTTCCCGGGAGGATGTACTCAGGCTCACGAAGGAAAAGGATCCGATCTTTGCAGAGGTACTGCCATTGTCACTGGAAGAGATCTTTATCAGCGAAACGGAGGTAGCAGGCTATGACATCAAAAATCTCATACAGTAAATTTATAAAAGAAGACATCCGGCACCGCGGCTGGCTTGCGGCATTATCCTGTGTTATCTTGCTGCTGTCCGTTACGGTCAGCACCATGCTGCTTCTGGAAACCTCACTTTCTTCCGAACTTTCTTCCGACAATCCGAACAGAGCCGAACAGTTGATGGTGATCCGTAATACCTTTCCGGCCATGCTGAACGGAAGTTATAACATGTTCCCGCTCCTGCTGATCCTTCTGCTGGGTGTTCTGGCAGCGGTGACCGGATTTTCCTACCTGCATTCGAAGGAAAAGACCGACTTTTATCACAGCCTTCCTCTGTCCAGACAGCAGTTGTTCGCGATCTCTTATCTGAGCGGGCTGCTGATCTTTACGGTTCCCTACCTGGCCGCCGGTCTGCTTACCATACTGGCCGGATCCGTATATGGAATCGTGACGGCCTCTGTCCTCGGCAAGTCTCTCCTGGCTATGCTTGGCGGAATCCTGGGCTTTTTGCTGCTCTATCATCTGACCCTTTTTGCCATGATGCTGACCGGAAAAATTGTAACCGGAATATTAGCTGCCGCCACCTTATTTGTATATGGTTCCATTGCCGGCGCGCTGGCAAGGAATCTGGCAAGCTACTTTTTTTCCACCTACCATGCACAGAATGCGTGGCTTTCGGATATGCTCTATGGCTTTCGGTCGCCTCTGGAAATATTGGGGCAGATCCTGGGCGGCACAACCTACTTTGACAATCAATACCATTCCGCTAACGCAATGACCTATTACACACTGCGCTTTTTTAATGTGTCCGATACACGGAGTCTTGCGGCCATCCTGGCTGTCACGGTGACCGTCCTTGCGGCAACCCTGTTTCTGTCAGTCCTGGTGTATAAAAAGCGGCCGTCGGAAGCAGCCGGAAATGCCCTCGCCTTTCCATGGACCGCGCCTTTTATCAAGGTGATGATCTCCGTGCCGACCGCATTGTTCCTTGGTCTTTTGATTGGCTCCATGTACGGCAGCGGCGCGAAATGGGTCATTTTGATCAGTATCCTGATGGTGATCCTGCTTTGTGCCCTGATCGAATTTATTTATCATATGGATCTGCGCCAGTTATTTTCAGGAAAAGTTTCTTCAATCCTCTCGTTTCTGGCAGTGGCGGGCATCCTGTGTATCCTGCACTTTGACGTATTCGGCTACGATACCTGGCTTCCGGAAGAAAGCAGCCTGGAGAGTATGGCCCTGGATATCAGCCAGATCTATAGTTACTTTTGCTATCCCAATACGGTAGCTTACAATGTGAATCAACCTTTGAATCCGAATCTGCTGGAGGATGAGGACAGCCAGCTGCAGGATTTTTCAGCCATCTATGAGCTGGCACAGGAAGGGGTCGAAAATCAGCGGGCAAATTTTAATGAAACAGGCAATCAGGATGCGGAGGAAGCTGTCAGTATTTCGATCCGTTATAACAAAAAATCCGGCAAGTCCGTATACCGTATCTATACGGTCAGAAAAGAACATGCATTGACCGCACTTTCGGCTCTCTGCCAGGATGAAAGCTACCGGAAAAAACTGTTTCCCATTTTTTATGTGGATTACGATTCTGTCAGCGCGGTACGGCTTACGGATGTTTACCAGAGGCCGGAATTGCTGGAGCTGACAAGGGCGCAGCAGGATGCGCTCCTGGATGCCTATAAACAGGATGTGATGAAGGCGGATATCCGGGATCTTCAGTACGAAATGCCTGCCGGAGAACTGTCCCTGGACATACCGGAGACAATGCAGCCGGGCATTTCGGTTTATTCTTCCAAATATAATATCACGCTGCCGAACTTTTATCTGTATGAAAGTTATGAAAACAGCCTGGCACTGCTGGAAAAATACGGATATACGATCCGCCGGAGGATTGATCCTGAGGATGTCGCCCAGGTCACTCTGAGCGAAGCGGATTTCTCGAAGACAGTAGATGCCTACGAAAGTGCGGTTTGGACGGCCGAAAGCCAGGAATCGATCCTTACGGAGCCGGATGAAATTGAGCACATCCTGTCACAGATCCAGTATACGGTCCTTCCAATCCTTGGACGTGAAAAGCCATTCCTTCGTTCCGTGGAAATTCTATTGAAAGATGGCCCGGATCCAACGTACTACGCACTTCCATAAAGTGTTTCGCCCCGGAAGTCTTCCAAGACTTCCGGGTTCTTTTACGTACACCTGGCCGATAAAGGTTACAGTTCACTCCGCGCCCTTCGTCAGCCGCTGTCATGATAAGTCCTTGTGCAAGCACAAACTTATCATGACAGCGGCTGACGAGTGAACTATAACCGATAAAGCAATTTCAGGCATCAAGCCTATACTTTTCCTTGATTTTACGTTAAGAAAATAGTAAAATATTCATAAATTATGAAAAAGCTGGAGGTGATACTATGGATAAGGGGAGGGAATTTAAAAATAAGCCACTGACCAGTTCGGAGCATACAGAATTAAATCCTTTGACGAATCTGTATACTGTTGAGACTTTTATGAGAGTCGCAAAGGAATTTATCAAGGGGATTCAGCCGGATACCCACTATATGGTAGCAATTGATCTGGAGAATTTTCGGTTATTCAACAAATTTTATGGCCGGGATGTCGGAGACCGGCTGCTGATTTATACATCCGGCTGCTTAAAGAGCTTGCGGAATCAGTATGGAGGCATGGCCGGACATTTTGGCGCGGATAATTTTTGTATGATCATCCCCAACCGTATGGAACTGGTAGAAAAACTGCAGGATGATATTCTGATAGGTGTAAACCATTGGAATGATATGTCAGGCTTTCTGCCCATGTTTGGTGTGTATCAGATTGATGATACGGATGTTTCGCCTGAAACAATGTATGACCGGGCCACCATGGTGATTTCCCAGGCGGCCGGCAATCGTTCCAAGCGGATCCATCAATATGATCCTATGGTGGAAAAAAAGCTGGAGGAAGACTGGAAGCTTCTTACGGAAATCCGGAATGCCCTTGTCAATGACGAGTTTACTTTTTTTGCACAGCCCCAGTGCGACATTGCCACAGGCAAGATCATAGGCGCGGAATCGCTGGTACGCTGGTATCACAGTACGAAAGGGCTGATTCCTCCGGGAGTATTTGTGCCGATACTTGAAAGCAGCGGGTTTGTCCCGGATCTGGACCGTATTGTGTGGAAAAAGGTCTGTGAATGGCTGAGAAGCTGGCTCGACCGGGGCTATCATCCGGTTCCGATCTCGATCAATATATCACGTATCGATATCTTGTCAATGGACGTACCGGAATACCTTCTTGGCTTATTGCGTACATATCAGCTTCCGCCCAAATACATCAAGGCCGAGATCACGGAAAGCGCTTATGCCGAAGAGGACGATAAGGTCAGCGAGGCGGTAAAGAGGCTCAGGGAAGAAGGCTTCCTGGTGTTGATGGATGATTTTGGGAGCGGTTACTCCTCACTGAATATGCTAAAAAGTATCCCGGTAGATGTATTAAAAATCGACATGCGTTTTCTCGAAATGGAGGCGGATGAGGAACAGAAGGGAATCAGCATTCTGGAATCTGTTGTAAATATGGCAAGGCTCCTTGGCATACCGATCATTGTGGAAGGCGTGGAGACCAAGCAGCATGAAAATATCCTGCGCAATATGGGATGCCGGTATACACAGGGATATTATTACTACAAGCCTCTTCCGCTCGACCAGTTCGAAAATCTTCTTGCGGATGAGAGGAAACTGGATTTCGGCGGACTGCAGTGTAAACAGGTAGAATCCCTTCATGTAAGAGAATTTCTGGAGGGGAACCTGTTTACGGATACCATGCTGAATAATATCATAGGACCGTCTGCCTTTTATGATGTATATGAAAATCAGATCGAGATCCTGAGGGTGAACGAACAGTATTTTCAGATGTCCGGAATCAGTTCTCAGGAGGACGAAGATTACGGTAAAAAGTTGTGGAACCATGTAAGGGATGACGACAGACCGCTTTTCTTTTCTCTTTTTGAGCGGGCATACGAAAATTATCCCGGCAGCGCGGAAGGATACATCCATTATCTGCGGGGGGACGGGCAGGTTCTGTGGGTATTTTTGAAAATCTTTTTCCTGCATGAAAAAGAAGGACATAAGGTATTTTACAGCACCCTGACGGATATGACTTCCATTCGTCAGAATAATGTGCAGAAGCATATACTGACACAGCCAAAGGTGGCCGAATATGGAGAAGAGGAACGGAACCGGCTGGACGATTATTATGGGAATATTCCATGCGGCTACGGGCTGTCCAAGATCATTCTGGATTCCGACGGTAATCCGGCGGATTACGAGATCATATATGCGAACAGGGAGATGTCGCAGCTGTGCAACGGAGATGTCCATCGGCTGCGGCAGCTGATCTTCAAGATCTTTGGGGAGAATGAGAGCGAGCTGTTGTCCAAAGCATATCAGGCGGCATTTTTAGGAGACACGGTGAATCATTATGCATACAGTTCTGTTTCCAGCCATTATCTGCAGCTGACTCTCTATCAGTATGAATACGGCTATGTGGCATGCCTGGTGCGTGATATAACCCATATGCATATCCATGAAGGCGCGCTGAACAGTATGGTGCTCGCCTACCGGGAAGTTTATTTTCTCCATTTGAAGGACAACTACTGCCGTATGATTTATCCGGATGAGAACCATTTGATGGAACGCGGTAATTATGAATCTGTAGTGGATCGGCATTTTGGAACAGGAAAGATCTTGAAATATAATGAAAAAAATGTGCGGCACTTTTTGTCCCTGGAGAATCTTAGAACCGCTCTGCTTACACAGAATTCGGTGGAATATAGGTACCGCAGAAGCGCAAAGGATATAGAGGACGAATGGTGCTTAACGAGTATATCCGTCAGTGAACGGGAGAACGGAATACCTAAGACAGCGGTCATTACCATACGCAGCATTGATAACATCATAAAGGAAGAGGAAGAAAAGAGACAGATGCGCATGGCGGAATCACTTGCCAGTATGTCGGACGGGTTTTTCATCTACCGTGCGATCGAGGACGAAAGGATCCTTTATGCCAATCCGGCAGTGATGGAGATTTTTGGCTGCGTTACGATGGAGGAATTCATGGCATTGGTAAACAATTCTTTCAAAGGTCTGGTACATCCCGAGGATCTGGAACGTGTAGAATGGGAAATTGAGAACCAGATCGAAAGTTCCGAAGAAAATATGGATTATGTCCAGTACCGGATCATCCGGAAAGACGGGCAGATCCGTTGGGTGGATGACTGCGGGCATCTGGAAAATTCCGAGTGGGGTGAAGAGCATCGCCTGTTTTATGTATTTATCAAGGATATCACGGACAGCATTACCAGCATCCAGAAGGAAAAAATGTTAAAATCCAATCAATTTTATCAGAATGAATAAAAGAAGCTTTGATTGCCGCGCTGTCAAAGGGGCTGTCTTCCATGCAGTCAGATATATTTCCATCTGCACGGAAGGACAGCCCCTTTCTTCTAATAATATTTCACATTTACCTTTTTCCCCATCTTCTCCACCACATGTTTTACCTGCTCTACCAGATTCATCCGAAGGCTCAGATCGAATGTCAGGTCAGACTCCTGGTGCGCTTCGTTGATCGCCGTCCCTACGAAGAGATTCAGCTCCGTGCATTCTTCAATAATCATTTTGGCCAGCCTGGAGGCGCCGTTGTTGGCATCCAGTTCGTCAAAGAATTCGACATCAAATTCATCATTTTCATACTGCTTTAACAGCTTTAGAGAACGCCCCATGGTGAGCACCCCTTCCGTGACGAGATCCAGCCCTTCAATCGAAGACATGGGAGGCACATCCGGGTTGTTGCGGTCTACCGTTGTGATGATTTCCCTGTGCAGGACGCGTGCGGCGATGTTGGAGCTGGTTCCGCCCGATACCACCTTCCTGCCCTCCATGTGCATGAAATCATACATCAGCTTTTCATCGTCCTCTTTGCTCTTCGGAGGTCCGGTGAACAGATTGACCACCTTTCGTTCAATGACTCTTGTCACTGCCACCGTCGTATCGTCCCCGGGCTTCTGGATATACAGATCATCACAGGCCTGACTCAGCATCGCCGCGAGACGGGAGGCCGAAAGGGTTTCCTTCGTGCATTTCAAAGTATATTCCGACATATTTTCCCAGGTCCAGCCCTGCAGATCCAGGATCTCTCCGGCCCCTGCATAGATCACCCCGTCGCTCATCAGTACGAAGCAGTCATTTTTCTGCACCTGGAACCGGTATTCATGTATTTTCTTGCCCTCGATCTCCCTCACCTCATAGGGATACTTTACTATTTTTTTATTCCGGATAAATACACAGTCCGGATTGTCGAATTCCACCAGATATGCGTCCCCGTTATGGAAGATCTGAAGGATGCTGAAAGTAGCGTAGGCCACCTTCCGCTCCTGACAGATCGGGAGCGTTCTGGCAATCGTCTCCACACAGGATTCAATATCCGCCCCTTCATACAACATGGTAGCCAGAATCTTGGAGGTCAGGGTGGAAAGGATATTGGCCTTTACCCCGCTGCCCATGCCGTCCGCCAGGATCACGATGTCGGAATCCTCTGTCTTGACAATCTCTACTTTATCTCCGCACAGCTCTTCTCCGTGCTTGTTCAGGCTTTTCCAAGCCACATCTATACTTACGCTCATATATTCTTCTCCATTCCACCGTCAGGCTTCATCTTCGTTGAGGATGGAATCCCGCAGCTTGCTTAGAGTCACCTTTGTCTCCGCGGTCGTCTCTCCTAAAAGCCCCGCGATCTCCTGCGCCACCATCATCTGCTTGTCAATGACCTTCTGCGCCATTTCCATGGTCTCTACCTTCAGGTTATAGTGCTGTTCCTTCATCTTCTCTTCCCGGGACACATCCTGGAAGGTCACCAGGACAGATTCCAGATTTTCAATGTAAACAATGGTCTCCTCCGCGGTGATCCGTCCATGCTCCAGCCGGACCTTTTTGTGAAATACGGATTCTTTTGTCCGCAGTGTCTCTTCGATATCCGCGGCGTCCATAAACTCAAATATGTATCTCTGCAGAGCCTCTTCCTTGCCAACGCCCAGCAGATCCTGTCCCTTCTTGTTGCATTCCCGGATCCGCAGTTCATTATCGATAATGAAGATCATGTTCGGCGTGACATCCATGACCACGTTGGACATGGACTCTGCCTGCGTCAGCGCATAAGGCATACACATGGAAAGCTCGGCCTTGTTCTGGTAGACTGCGACCGCTTTTTCCCGGCAGGTAGAATAACCGCAGGCTCCGCAGTTCAGTTCATCTTCCGGCGTATACTTGCCTACACTGCGCAGGATTTCCTGGATCTCCTCCTCTGTCGGATATTTTTCCTGAATACTGTGATCACTGAATTCCTTTTTTAACTCTTCTGCTGTCATGTCCGGCAGATCTCGGGCGGCCTTATGGGAAACCTCTTTCTCGATCTTGATCTTTGCTTTGACATAAGACATATTCCACCTCGCGGAGGCAGGGCCCTTGGTGCAGCCGCCTTCACAGACATTTGCCTCAATAAAGCAGTGCTCGAGTTCGCCGCGTTTCAGGCAGTCCAGCATCTCCATACAGTTGGCAAGCCCATCCACAAAGACCTTGTGATAAGTGTTCAACTCCTGTTCCGCGATCACGGACTGGATTACACCGCCGCTGATGGGATACATCCGGTTGATCTCCGGATCCGGGTTGCCCATAGATTTATTCTCGCAGTCATGAATATTTATCTTTGCCTCATCCAGCCAGATTGCCAGCTCTTCGAAGGTCAGGATCGCGTCAATCGCGCCAAGTACTCGCTCGTCGCCCATGGCCTCCTGTTTTTTCGCGATGCACGGTCCGAGAAATACGACCTTCACATCGTCTCCGTAGAGCTTCTTGATATACCGCCCGTGTGCTACCATAGGGGATACCACCGGTGCCATCAGGTCTGAACATTCCGGATAATACTTTTCGATCAGGTCATTGACGCTGGGGCAGCAGGTGGTGATGATGTTGGGCATCTTGTTTTCCTGAATGAGCCGCTGATATTCTCTGGTGACAAGGGCAGCCCCCTCCGCGGTCTCCCGCACCTCCGCAAAGCCTAATTTCTGCAGGGCATCTACGACCTGTCCGGGACAGTCAAAATCGAGCACGCCGATATAAGACGGCGCAATGGATACGACCGTCTTGCAGCCCTGCCGCAGAAATCCCTTCACCCGGTCCATGTCGCTGGCAAAGGTCTTGGCATTCTGTGGACAGATCTCCATACAGCGCCCGCAGTTAATACAATGGTCCGTCAGGATACGTGCCTGCTCCTGCTGTACCGTGATTGCCTTCACCATACAGTGGCGCACACACTTATAACAGTGCCGGCACTTCGCGTCCTTAAAATCAATTACCTTCATGAATTCTTCCTCCTTGTGTTTTGATATCTTACCGTAATCTATACAGGGTATATATTTCATACAGGATTATAGATCATTCGTCACGTTCCCATTCCCGCTGACCGGTATCACATCCCCAAGAAACGTCGGTTCCGGTTTCAGAATGGTATACCCAAAATCCTTGACCCTCGCAAGCACCTCCCGCATCTTACGGTAGGCATCCCCGCGATACACCGCCTGGTCACAGGCAATCCCTGACACCTCCATGGAAAATGCTTTCGCGTCATAAATGGCCCGGTACAGATGATATTTCTGCGTCACCACGATCACCCGCTCCACCTGAAAGATCTCCTTCGCCCTGTACATACTCTCATACGTAGAAAACCCCGCATGATCCATGAAAATGTCCTCCGACGGCACCCCATGCTCCACCGCGTAATTTTTCATCGTATTCACTTCATCATATTCTTTCCGTCCATGATCCCCGCTCATAATAATCTTCTTCGCAAGCCCCCGCTGATAAACCTCGATCCCATAGTCCACCCGTTCTTTCAGCATGGCGCTCATCTCACCGTTTTCCCTGACCTTCGCGCCCAGGACCAGAACCGCATCCGCTGTCTTTTCCAACTTTTCTTCCTGAATCTCCTCCAGCCTGTCCATGGTGGAAATTCCTTTCCTGGCAGAAAGCTTCACATACAGATTCACAAAGCTTAGGCAGAATATCCCTGCGAATACCAGACTCCCCGTCAGCACAAATCCCCGGAACAGCCACTTACTCAAACTCCCCTTCTTATCCTTTCTTCCCATTCATCTTCACTCCACAATCGTATACTGCAGATATTCATACAGCAATTTCGTTCCTTCCATGATCTCCGGCGGCAGCAGCGCCCGGGCCACCATCTTCGGCTCCCCCTGCACATCTGCTTCATCCGCCCGTTTTAAAAGCGCGTAATCCCAATCAATCCGTTATACTAAAAAAGTACATGTTAACACTTTTTAATCCTCCCACTAAAAATAAATCTTTCATGAATCTATGGTACAATACTAAAAATAAGTATACTATAAAACAACGAAAAAGTCATTTGAAATCAGACAAAATTTGTGATCAATCTACAATAGTTACAGGTCACACCTTGACCAGGCGTGACCTGTAACTCAGGCCGCATTTTGAATTGCCTGCGGCAATGGGCGGCCT
>VSNK01000193.1 GCA_009774255.1 Faecalicatena sp. | reverse complement strand
TTTCTTCTTCTCAGCTGCTGTATTTTTCTTTTCGGGTTTTTTCTTCTCCGCAGTTGTCTTCTTCTCCGCGGCTGTCTTCTTCTCTGCGGCTGTCTTCTTCTCTGCGGTATCTTCCGAATTCTCTGCCGGACTCTTTTTATATTCCTCAACAACCCCCTGCTGTTCACAGTCTTCCGTGATCTCTGCCTCAGCCTCCGTCTCTTGAGCCGGTATATTTTCCAGTACCTTCTCTCCCTCTTCCCTGATATCCTTTTCTGCCTCTTCCAGGCTTTCTTCTATACTTTCCTCCACCTCTTCCGCTTCGGCCTGATTGCCCAGCCTGATCCAGGCAGCCCGGATGTTCCATGACAGTGTTTCGTCCTGATACCGGACTTTTCCGCTCACCAGCCGAAAAAGGAGCCGAAAGTCCGCGTCAACCTCAAGGGTAGACAGCGTCCCCCCACAACCCGCCTCCACCCGATAACGCAGAGGCGTAAACAGCAAAACCACTGCCGCCAGAACCAGCAGTCCCAGTATCACCAGCAAGATCCAGCCTATGAGTTTTAAAATGAACAAAATAATCTGCAACATTTCACGCCAGCCCTTCCTCAAATCTCCTCTGCCGCTCTGCAAGGAACCCCAGGATATCCGTTCCCCCCGTTTCTTCCAGCACCTCACGTGCGATCTCTTCCACCAGGTATACCGCCCCGTCATATCCGTCGGCAAGGCCGATCACAAAGATCTGAGCATCGTCATACCAGGGCTGCCGCAGAAGGATCGACGGATAGAATTCCAGAGATTTATGTTCCCCCTGCGTCAGCGCAAGTACATATATGGTCGGCTGCAAGGCACGCTCCATCAGTTTTTTTAATATTTTATTTTTCTTCCGCTTTAATCCGTCGCTCACATATAAATCACAATAACACTTTATCCGCATGATTTCCTTCCTTAATAGTAGTACGCATCCAGGATCTGTTTTGCGATCGGAACCGCCCTGGCCCCGTCATTGCCGTCATATCCTTCCACGATCACGCTGATGACCAGCTCCGGGTTATCCACATTGGTAAAGCCCATGAACCATGAATGCATTTTCTCCCCGTCATCCTCAGCGTATTCGGCAGTACCGGTCTTTCCCGCGGCCGTATACACCTGGCCGCTGAGCAGCATCCCTGTCCCCTCATCTACCACCGCACGCATATAATCCTTAAGCTGCGCCGCTTCGTCCGAAGTCATCAGCTTTCGATAACTTTTGGGTACATTTTTCCGGATCTCCCTTCCCGTATGGTTGGTCACCTTTTCCACGAGATAAGGCTCCATCAGCGTGCCTCCATTGGCAACGGCGGAGGTGATCAAAGCCATATGATAGGGGCTGACCAGTGTTTTTCCCTGCCCCATTGCCGTCATCATGACTTCTGCCTCCCCGGTACTGTTATCTACCGAAAAAGAGCTCTTTGTATAATCCAGTATACATGGAAGCTTTTTATTAAACAGCAGATCCTCCGCCGTCTTCGTATAGGAGCTGCGGTTCAGTGACATCCCGATATTTGCAAAAGATGCGTTGCAGGAATTGGCGAAGGAACTCCGCAGATTCTCGAATCCATGTACCGTACTGTCAAAACAGTGGATCGTCACATCATTCGATGTGATCTCCCCGGCACACTCATACGTATAATTTTCATAATCTGGATGCTCCCGCATGTATTCCAGCGCGGTCACCACCTTGAAGGTGGAGCCCGGCGCATAGGATCCTTGTGTGGCACGGTTGAGCGTCGGACTGTTTTCTTCGTCCGCATTCAGCCAGGACCAGTTTTCCTCAATCTGGTTCGGGTCATAGGAGGGCTTGGAAAGCATCACCAGGATCTTCCCGGTGGACGCTTCCATGACCACCACCGCTCCTTTATTGTCCCCCAGCGCATTGTACGCCGTCTGCTGCAGATCTGCGTCCAGTGTGGTCACCACCGTGTCTCCCCGATGCTTCTGTTCCTGAAATTCGTCCTTCAGCTTTTCCAGAAAAAACGCATTGGAAGTCAGCAGTGAAAAATTTTCTACCGCTTCGAGACCGGTCTTCCCAAGCTCCGGATGGTTGTATCCGATTGCATGCGCAAAGACATCCCCATATGGATAAAATCGGATTTCCGTCCCGTCCTCCGCCACTTCCGTATATGCAAGTATAATTGCCTTCCGATCCGCAAAATTTCCCCGGATAACCAGGTCCGCGAAGTTGTTCTGCCGCGCGTTATAGGGGCTGTTTATGACATCCTTTGCCCGCACCGCGCTGAAATAGATCAGATATCCCATCATAGCAAGGAATAAAAATACAAAGAAATATGTGATCCTAGCGAATTCTTTGTTTTGGAACTTCTTCGAATTTGGATTTTTCTTTTGTCGGTTTTTTATTTCTTGATCCTCTCTGCTCATCTCTTAATGCTCTCTCTCTTCCTGGCTCCTCCTGGCCTCCTCTGGCCCGTCTCTGCCCGCTCTGACCTTCGCCTGAGCTCCTCGGCCCGGTCTGCTTGGCCCATGACCTGCTCCCTGTATTCCGTCTTTGCTCTTCATAAGAACCGCCGCTTCTGCGCCCCGTCCCTCCCTGGGCTTCCCTGGCTGCTTTCGCGCGCCGCCGGGCAAGCCTGGCCGCTTCCCTTTTCTGCTCCAGCAGTTCTTCCTCATCTTCGCGCAGGATATAGAGCCCCTGTATGATTCCGATCATAATCATGGAACTCAGGATGGAACTTCCGCCATAACTCACAAGCGGCAGTGTCACTCCCGTAGACGGGATGAACTTGGTCACTCCCCCGATGGTCAGAAATACCTGGAAAATATAACAGGTTCCAAGTCCCAGCGCCACCAGCTTATAGAACCGGTTGCGCAGCTCCATGGCAATGTTGAGGAACATCACATAACAGCTTACACAGATCAGGATCAGACAGAGTGCGAAAATCACTCCCAGTTCTTCCGCAATGGCGGAAAAGATAAAGTCTGATTCTGCTACCGGGATCAGCTCCGGGCTTCCCTGGCAGAGTCCCATGCCGAACCAGCTCCCGGTTCCGATGGCAAACAGAGACTGCGCCACCTGATAACCGCCTTCATTGTAGGACGCAAAGGGATCCTTCCACGCCGCCACACGCACCTTGATATGGGCAAACAGATGAAAGCCCGCCACCGCCGCCAAACTTCCGGCCCCAATCCCTGCCGCGGCATACAGAGGCTGGCTGGTTGCCACATACAGCATGACCAGATACACCACAAACAAGATCAGCGCTGCCCCGAGATCCGTGGACAGCACAAGGATCAGTACATGTGCCGCCGCCACTGCCGTAGTGATCACTACATTTTTAAACTCGGTCGAATTCTTCAGGCTGGCCGCCACATAAAATACGAACAAGATCTTTACGAACTCCGAAGGCTGGATTCCGATTCCTCCTATGGTAAATCCCAGCTTCGCTCCGCCTGATGTAACCGCGAAAACAGCCACCAGCAAAAGTGCCGCGAATCCGACTCCTGCGTAAATATACACCCAGTCCGCCAGAAACTTCAGTTTCCGGATCAGTACCGGAACAATCAGGCCAAACGCTGTTCCCAGCGCAATGAATACGAACTGCTTCACCGCGCTTTCATAGGACAGCCGTGTGATCATGATCAGCCCCACGCTGAGCAGCATACACATGTTATTCACGATCAGCCTGGATACATTCGGATACAGGAGGGAATACAGCAGGATGACCGCGATCAGGAGCACCACCTGTACCGCGAAGAACAACAAAAGCTTCCGCTCTCCTGTCTTCAAATACATGACCGCATACGCCAGAAACTGCATCAGGAACATCAGTACATTCTGCAGGATATATACTCGCTTTTCGTCTTCCTCATATCTCTGTATAAAAATAGAGAAACAGGAAATCGTATAGGCGGTCATCAATAAGATGATCATATACTTTGAGACTTCAGTAATAATATTAACCACTTTTCAGAACATCCCTTCCTCCGTCATGATAAAACGATAGTGAATCGTAACTATAAAACGTTACAGTTCACGGCACCGGCCGCAAACTGTAACGCATCCAGCCCATTGAAAAGTCGCCTGACGGCGAAGGGCTGGATGCCCGCCCCATCACTGTATTGGCCGGTTGCCTTGCAGCGTGTGCAAGGCGCCGTGTGAACAGTAACTATAAAACGTTACAGTTCACGGCCTAACCGGCCGCAAACTGTAACGCATCCAGCCCATTGAAAAGTCGCCTGACGGCGAAGGGCTGGATGCCCGCCCCATCACTGTATTGGCCGGATGCCTTGCAGCGTGTGCAAGGCACCGTGTGAACAGTAACTATAGAACTCCTCTTCGGAAATGCCCCCTCGTGAAGGCGCTGCCTGCGCCGTGAGAATCCATGTCCTTTCTCTCAACCGGACGTTGAATGGGCTCTCCTATTGTCCCCTTTCCCTCCGCGTCATCGGAGAAAGCCCGCCTGCATTCCAGAAGCACCTGCCTTGTCTGATCCCTGTCCTCTATGGAAAACTGCAGCCGGAGCCGTGAGGGGCCGATCTCCCTCAATGCTTCCTTTTCATCAAACAGACAGAGAGGCACCGAATTATAAATGATATTATAACAATCCTGGCAGCGTTTTTCCACATAGAACGGATTCCCATACCGATCCGTCAGTTTCCTGATATTCTCTTTCATTCCTGTCTGCTTTCGGCATTGATCCACTGTTTTTGTAATACACTGCGCACTCACCATAACCGGAAGATATCCATAGATCAGAAGCTCCATATGCTCTGCGCCCAGCTTCCCGATCTCCGTCCGGTTCAATTCCACGGGTACGGTAAACTCTTCTACCCCCTGCCGGTTCCAGAAGGTCCTTGCAGCCTGGTTCATGACATACAGATTATGGTCCAGAATCACACCGCTGCCAAATCCTGCCTGCTTGCTGCCTGCTTCCCCGTCCTCCTCCACGGCCTTCTTCTCCGCAGCTTCCTTCCCCGCTTCTGTCTTTTCCGCAGCTTTCAGAAGTGCAAAGCTCTCATAATTCCGCAGGAGTATCCCGTCAAAATGAATCCCGGAAAAACATTTCATATGTTCCTCCCTCAGGTCTATGGCCTGCTTCCGCAAAATATGGGGCACCGCAAGATAAATCTCCCTCCCCTGCCTCCGAAGCCGGGCACAGCTGTCTGACAGCGCCTCACTGGAAGCCGACAGACCAGGAGCCGCGCTGTCTATATAGACCCGCGATACTTCCGGAAATGCGCACACCTCTTCCAGCTGGGGAAGGGTTTCCACCAATGCGGAAAATATAAATGTACTCTCACGTTTTTTTTCTTTTTCCGGAAGCAGTTCTTCCCGGTTCGCTCGGATATCCGGATACTTTCCTTCCCTTTCGTTCCCGGCATCCGCATTTTTGCATATAAAGCATTCTGCCGGGGTATCGGCCTTCATCCGGTAAAACTGCCGGCATATTTTTGTGCGAAGCTCGTCCAATGCCCGTCTCCGAAGCTCATTGATCTGCTGCATCGGCAGAAATACTCCTTCTTCCAGTTCGATCTCCAGGTTTTCGAATTCGAATTCCGTATTCCCGGTCTTTTCCAGCTGCCTGCGGATGCGTGCTTCATCCAGCGGGCTTTTCTCAGCCCTTTCCACGGCAAGCTCTGAGGCCGCTTCCACAGACACCTCTCCCCTGCATACTGTCATGATAGCAGGTTCACCGGAAAAAAGCCTTAAGAAACCATAAATTTTTTCTTTTATTTTTCTCTGCTTCCAAAAGTCCTGAATCTCTCGAAGCAGTTTTTCATTTCGAATCCGGTACAGGACAAGCCCTTTTTCCAGACATCTCCCTCTGGGCAGAGGGATGGTGAGCATACTGCCCTTTCCATAGTCCTTACCGAAGGTGTGATCTCCCTGCTGCGGAAATGCAAGAACATCCCCTTTATGGATCTCCGTCAGTGCCCTGGCAGTAACCTCCCTGCCCTTTTGCTCCATAATCTTCACGGCCGGAACCCCTGCGTGGTTCGGACGGTCTGCCGCAATCATATCTCTTCCATTGTACTGCCGAACCTCTGTCGGGCGGCGTCCGCCTGCCCCGCAGGAGCTTGTATAATGGGATGCTCTTTGGGTATCCCCTGTCGGATGAAGCCTGCCTTCCCCACCGGAGCTTGTATGATGGGATGCTCTTTGGGTATCCCCTGTCGGATGAAGTCCGCCCTCGCCGCCGGGGCTTGTATGATGGGATGCCCTTTGGATATAATATCCTGTATGGAATCCGCCCCGATTATACAAGTCCATCAGCATTTCCTGATCTGCTTTGCTGACGCAAAACCGCTCCATGCCGGAGCTCAGATATAAATCCACATACTTCCGATACATGGACGTCACTCCGGCAACATACTCCGGCCGCTTCATCCTGCCCTCGATCTTAAAGGAATCAATTCCCGCCTCGATCAGATCGGGTATCAGTTCCAGCGTACAGATATCCTTCAGACTCAGCAGATAACCTTTTTCCCCGCCTGATGTGTAGCGGAGACGGCAGGGCTGAGCGCACTGGCCGCGGTTCCCGCTCCTTCCGCCGATCAGGCTGCTGAGCAGACACTGGCCGGAATAGCAATAGCAGAGCGCGCCGTGGACAAAGCATTCGATCTCCATCCCGGTGGCCTGCTTCATGTGACGTATCTCTTCCAATGACAGCTCCCGCGCGGGAACTACGCGCACGGCGCCGCATTCCTTCAAAAACTCCGCGCCCTCGGCTCCTGTGATCGTCATCTGTGTACTGGCATGGATATCCAGCCCGGGAAAACAGCTTCGAATGGTCTGAAACACTCCCGCATCCTGGACGATCACCGCATCCAGCCCTCCCCGGTAGAGGGGCTCCAGGTAGCTGTAAAGCTGCGGTAATTCCTGATCCTTAACCAGTGTATTGACAGTCAGATACAGTCTCCGTCCGTGCAGGTGCGCCTCGTCGATCGCCTGCAGAAGCTGCTCCTCCGTAAAATTCTCCGCATATGCGCGCGCACCAAAATGAGGGCCGCCTGCATATACCGCATCCGCCCCTGCCGCCAGCGCTGCCCGGAAGCTGTCATAAGACCCGGCCGGAGCCAGCACCTCCACGCACCGCTCTCTGTTCATTTTCCGATCCTCTTTGTAATATTCGATGTCCCGTCTTGAAATCATAGCCTCCCGCATATACGATTGAAAAAAATCTCTCTTCTGAACAGCTGCAATCCTGTCGGTACTGACAGCTGCCGGCTGTTCACAAAAGCAGAAACTTACTTTCTTCGATTTTTCATCTCGGTTTCCAGTTTCACGATCTGCATCTGCAGGTCATTATTCTCTTCCTTCATCTTCGCCAGTTCCTTTTCCGCATTCTCCAGCTTAATCTGGACAGATATCAGTTCGTGCTTCAAGTCGTACATCTCTTTGTCTTTCAGTTCAATGTCGCTTTCCAGGGAATCCCCCTGCTTCTTCGCTTTGAAGTAATCATCCGCAATATTCAAGGCAAGGAGTACATTGCGAGTATCTGCGCTCTGCTTACGGTATCCATCGCTGTTCGCACATTCCGTAATCTTATGGTTCAGATAAGAAGATACCTTCTGCAGATATTCTTCTCCCTCAAATCCGCTTAAAGTATAAACTTTTCCTCCGATGAGTACTTCTGTAAAATGTTTTGCTGAACTCATAGCTTCCTCCCCTTGCGTTTGTTACTTGTTATTATAAACTATCCGACAGCAAAAACCAACTGTTTTTTCCATGAATTTACAGTTCATTATAACCCGAAAGGTTACAGTTCACTGGCCAGCCAGCGAACTGTAACGAATCCGGCCTATTTAAAGTTGCCTTACGGCAAGAGGCCGGATTCCAGCCCCAGTACGTACTGGCCTGTGACCGTGCAACGTGGTGCACGGTCCAGGAGTGAACAGTAACCCCGAAAGTTACAGTTCACGGCCTAACCGGCCGCGAACTGTAACCAATTCAGCCCATTTTAAGTCGCCTTCGGCGAGGGGCTGAATTCTATTCAAGGCGCAGCGTGCATCCTCCCGACCAATCAGCGTGGTGATTGGTCGGGGTGTGACATGTAACGACCCGAAATTCCTAGATGAGCATAAGCCAAGTCTGTCACCACGCGCCCCCGCGGTGTCCGCTGTATAAATCCTTTTTTCAGAAGGTAAGGTTCATAGACATCCTCCAGTGTTCCCGCATCCTCCGAAATGGATGCCGCCAGGGTATCCAGCCCCACCGGCCCGCCCTGAAAGCGTTCGATCATGGTCAGAAGGATATTCCGGTCAATATGATCCAGACCGTGCTTATCCACATCCAGAAGATCCAGTGCATAGTCCGCCACAGCTTCCGTGATCACGCCGTCATACTTCACCTGGGCGAAATCCCGCACCCGCTTCAAAAGGCGGTTGGCAAGACGGGGAGTTCCCCTGGAACGCTTCGCCAGCTCCCTGGCCCCTTTTTCCTCGATCTCCACCTCCAGCACGCGGGCGGATCGCAGGATGATAGTGGTCAGTTCTTCCTCCGTATAGAATTCCAGGTGATGAATGACCCCGAATCTGTCCCGCAGCGGTGCGGTCAGCATTCCCGCACGGGTGGTCGCCCCGACCAGGGTAAACTTCGGCAGATCCAGACGGATGGAGCGCGCCGTCGCCCCTTTTCCGATCAGAATATCTATGGCATAATCCTCCATTGCAGGATACAGAACCTCCTCAACCTGCCGGTTCAGACGATGGATCTCATCCACAAACAGGATATCATTTTCCTGCAGGTTATTCAAAATGGCCGCCATCTCCCCCGGCTTCTCGATAGCCGGCCCGGAGGTGATCTTGATGTTCACTCCCATCTCATTGGCAATAATTCCCGCCAGAGTGGTCTTGCCCAGTCCGGGAGGACCATAGAACAGCACATGATCCAGAGCATCGCCCCGCTCCTTCGCGGCACTGATATAGATGCCAAGTGTCTGCTTTGCCTTCTCCTGCCCGATATAATCCTTTAAAAGCTGCGGGCGAAGATGATTTTCTATTTTTATATCCTCTTCCAGATTTTCTGTTGTAATGATCCTCTTTCCCATATTGCTATGTCCCCTTGTGCTGCGTCTCACCCTTTTGAGCCACTCGCCGTAACTCCCTTAGTATTTATGTTCTGAATCATTATACATGATCAGAAATTTTTTAAGGCTGCCTTGAGCACTTCCTCCACCGTCGCATCGTCATCCAGCTTGACCTTTTTCACGGCCTTTAAGCTCTCCGTACTTCCATAGCCGAGCGCCACCAGTGCCTGGACAGCCTCGGCCTGCACCGAAGTCGCCCCCGGATCCACTGCGGCCGCGGAAACCCCTTCGTCCGCCGGGTGCAGCATGTCATCCAGATCCAGCTTATCCTTCAGTTCAATGATCAGCTTTTCCGCCGTCTTTTTCCCGATCCCCGGAGTGGCGGAAATGGCCTTCACGTCTCCCGAAAGAACTGCAAACCGCAGGTCGTCCGCGGAAAGCTGGGACAAAATTCCAAGTCCCCCCTTCGGCCCGATGCCGCTGACCCCGATCAGCAGCTTGAAGATCGCCAGATCATCCCTGGTCAGGAAACCAAAAAGCTGCATGACATCCTCCCGGACATTCAGATATGTATGAAGCTTGACCTCACTTCCGATCTGGGGAAGCAGCCCCATGGAGCGCTCCGGCATAAAAATCCCATAGCCCACACCGTGGACATCTACGAGCACTTTGTCCTTTTCCATCGCTGCCAGATTGCCTCTGATATATGATATCATCCCTGTACTTCTCCTTTTTATCTATGATTCGGCCGTCAAAAGTCCATTTTCATTGCTGAGATAATTTCCGGAACCGTCATTCAAACCGAAGCTTTCCCAGCCGCCTCAATACCTGTTCTGCGGCAACTCCGATCAGCAGCCCCGTCACGACTCCCGCGATCAGCAGCACCGGAAAATAATACCCCACCCGGTAGGTTTCCACGGCTGCCATGGCCACCAGGAGCTGCCCTATATTGTGAGATACACCTCCTGCGGCGCTGACTCCCATGACGCTGAACCTCCCGGTTCCTTTCAGAACAGCCATCACAAGCAGACTCAAAGTTCCCCCTGCCAGGCTGTACAGAATACTGAACAGATTTCCGAACATAAAACCCGACAGAATGACCCGAACAACAGACAAAAGAAGGGCTTCCTTTGCATTTCTTTTATATAGAAGGATCACGGTCAGCAGATTGGCAAGCCCCAGCTTGATCCCGGGAATCCCAAATTGAATCGGGATCAAGCTTTCCAGATAGCTGAAAATAAGAGCCAATGCCGTAAATACGCCGAAATATGCCGCTCTGTTTCTCAAATATATTCCCCCTGTATTGGAAAATCTTCGTATCTGCTCAGTGCCCTCGCAGATGCGACCGCAATCCCATAAAATTGACTTCGTCAATGGAGCTTGCTCTTGCAATCCTGTGCTGAATAGTTACAAATCTTCAAGTTACCGCATCCACTTCCCGTTCCTCTCCGCCTACAATGGAAATCACCACTTTATTAGGCAGGCAAATGATGCTCTCCCCTTCCCGGGAGATCGCCTTCTGATTCACGCACAGCTTGTCCGGGCAGTCGGCCCAGACCATGTCAGCCTTCCCGTCCCTGATCACCAGGCGGTTCCCATCGCCGATCTCAACCGTGCGGTTCTCCGAAAGAGGCCAGGAACCGTACACTTCCCCATCTATCGTAACTTCTGCCATGCCATCCTTCTGCTGGGGATGGAAAAAATGAATCCCAAGAAAAATGGCTGACACCGCCAGTACCACTGCAATCAATATCCAGTCATTTCTCTTCATAGCACCTCCCAAAGCTCTGCTGTTTGCTCTGAACATCATACCATATACTTTTCAAGATTGCAACACCTTTCGAATATCTGTTCGCCCGAATATATCACTGCTTGTTTTTGTTCACACGATGCCTTGCACTCGGCTGCAAGGCATACGGCCAATACAGTGATGGGGCGGGCAGCCGGCCCGTTACAGTTCACTCCGCGCCATTCGCAAAACGCATCTTCGATGCTTTTCCGCCGCTTTGCGGCTATTTTTGCTCATAAGCCGGCGCTCCCTTCGTCAGCCACTGTCATGATAAGTCCTTGTGCAAACACAAACTTATCATGACAGCGGCTGACGAGTGAACTGTAACGGAAAGTCGCAGGTTAAAAATGTTAGCGTAAAATTTTTATAGGGTGGATTGAATAGAGAACGCCAGTTTTGTCAATACTTTAGATAATGAAAAAAAT
>VSNK01000192.1 GCA_009774255.1 Faecalicatena sp. | reverse complement strand
TCCATATATTGTAGCACGAATCTTCGAAAAATTATCTCAGCAATGAAAATGGACTTTTGACGGTCGAATCATAAATTTGCTCCATATTGTCAAAAATAGATAGTATATATAATTAGAAACGGGGTGTGTTGAAGGAGGATTTCATATGAGTGAGTATTACCAATTGCCGGGCAGAGAAGTGATGAAGGAAGTGAATGGTTCCGAGGAACCGCTGACGGCCGGACAGATCCGGGAACATCAGGAGAAGTACGGACGGAATGAACTGGCGGACGGACAGAAGGAGACGATTCTTCATATTTTTCTGGGGCAGTACAAGGATTTCCTGGTGATGATACTGATTGCTGCCGCGCTCGTATCCGGCCTGCTCAGTGATGTGGAGAGTGCCGTTGTGATTCTGGTGGTGATCACGGTCAATGCAATACTTGGAACAGTGCAGACCGTAAAGGCGGAGCAGTCACTGGAAAGCCTGAAAAAGCTGTCGGGGCCGGAGGCAAAGGTATTGCGGGAGGGGAGTATTGTTCAGATTCCCTCTGCGGAGGTGACGGTAGGGGATATCGTTTTTTTGGATGCGGGAGATTATATCCCTGCGGACGGGCGGATTCTGGAATGTGCCAGCCTGAAAGTAGATGAAAGTGCTCTGACAGGTGAAAGTCTCGGCGTAGAAAAAAGTACGGATCCGGTATCCGGGGAAGTGCCTCTCGGTGATCGTACCAATATGGTATATTCCGGCTGTTTCGCCACCTATGGAAGAGCCACCTTTCTGGTGACTGCGATCGGGATGCAGACAGAGGTCGGCAAGATCGCCGGGCTTTTGAATAAGACATCCGAAAAGCGGACACCGCTTCAGATGAATCTGGATCAGTTCGGGAAAAAGCTTTCGATCATCATTCTGATCTTCTGCGGGATCCTGTTCGGTATCCAGGTGATGCGGGGAGGAGACATCGGAGACGCATTTCTCTTTGCGGTAGCTCTTGCGGTGGCAGCAATTCCCGAGGCTTTGAGTTCGATCGTTACGATCGTGCTTTCCTTCGGAACACAGAAGATGGCGAAAGAACATGCCATTATCCGGAAGCTGCAGGCCGTGGAAGGGCTGGGCAGTGTCTCGATTATCTGTTCGGATAAAACCGGGACGCTGACGCAGAATAAGATGACGGTAGAGGACTATTATGTGAACGGAATCCGCATCCAGGCTGAGGAGGTGGATGTCAATAATCCGCAGGAGAGCATGCTTCTGCTGAGCAGTATTCTCTGCAATGATTCGACCAATACGGACGGCGTGGAAATCGGAGATCCTACGGAGATCGCATTGATCAATCTTGGGGACCGGCTTGGACTCTCAGCCGTGGATGTGAGAGAGAAGTATCCGCGCCTGGGGGAGAATCCCTTTGACAGTGACCGGAAGCTCATGTCCACAAGGCACGAGATGGAAGGCCGGCCGACGATGCTTGTCAAGGGCGCGGTGGACGTACTTCTTGGGAGAATGACTCATATCCAGACATCCGGGGGCGTACACCCGATGACGGATACGGATCAGAAAAAGATCAGGGCACAGAACGAGGCATTTTCCAAAGAAGGGCTGCGGGTGCTGGGGTTTGCCTATAAAGAAATTCCGGCTGACCATCAGCTGACGTTGGAGGATGAAGACCATCTGACATTTATCGGCATGATCTCCATGATGGATCCGCCTCGGGACGAATCGGCGGAGGCTGTAAAGGAGTGTAAACAGGCAGGCATCCGCCCCATTATGATTACCGGGGACCACAAGGTGACTGCGGCGGCGATCGCGAAACGAATCGGTATCTTGAAGGATGAATCCGAGGCCTGTGAAGGGGCGGAATTGGATTCCATGTCCGATCAGGAGCTGAGGGATTATGTGGAGGACATTTCCGTATATGCCAGAGTATCTCCGGAGCATAAGATCCGGATCGTCCGCGCATGGCAGGATAAGGGAAATATCGTGTCTATGACCGGGGACGGTGTGAACGATGCGCCTGCATTGAAGCAGGCAGATATCGGCGTGGCCATGGGGATCACCGGAAGTGAGGTGTCCAAGGATGCCGCGTCCATGGTACTGACGGATGACAATTTCGCGACCATCGTCAAAGCGGTGGAGAACGGACGGAATGTATACCGGAACATCAAGAATTCCATTCAATTCCTGTTATCCGGCAATTTCGGCGCAATTCTTGCCGTTCTGTATGCGTCTGTGGCGGCGCTTCCGGTTCCTTTTGCGCCGGTGCATTTATTGTTCATCAATCTTCTGACAGACAGCCTTCCGGCCATAGCTCTGGGGCTGGAGCCTCACACAAAAGATGTGATGAAGGAAAAGCCGCGACCGGTCAGTGAATCTATCCTGACAAAGGAATTTATGATGAAGATTGGCATCGAGGGATTATCCATTGCCGTGACGACAATGGCGGCGTTTTATATCGGCTATCTTTCCGGCAACGCACTGCTGGCAAGCACCATGGCATTTGGGACGCTGTGTACCGCGCGTCTGGTGCATGGATTTAACTGTAAGGATGATAAGCCGGTCGTCTTCTCCAAAAGATTATTGAATAATATGTATCTGCTGGGGGCGTTTTTCCTGGGATTGTGCCTGATCACGGCGGTATTGATGATTCCGGCCTTCAGGAGCATATTTAAGGTACAAACACTGAACCTGGCGCAGCTTTTGACTGTTTATGGACTGGCTGCCCTGAATCTGCCGATCGTACAGATGATAAAAGTAGTTCGGTCAAAAACGAAAAAATGAACCACAGGAAAATCTATGGAATTCCGATAGAAAAAACGCGTCATAGACGCGTTTTTTTGTGCAGGAAGGTATTTTCAGGTATGTTACAGTTCACTGGCCAGCCAGCGAACTGTAACGAATCCGGCCTATTTAAAGTTGCCTTACGGCAAGAGGCCGGATTCCAGCCCCAGTACATACTGGCCTGTGACCGTGCAGCGTGGTGCACGGCCCAGGAGTGAACTGTAACTCAGGTATAGCGTTTGATGGTCTCTTTTAATACGTATTTTTTATCACTGTACCGGCTGACGATATAATTGTTTGCTTTATGTTCCAGCTTGTCAGGAAGAGGCTCCAGACGGACGCCCTCCCCATATTTTCTCTCCAAAGCTTTTTCCAGCAGATAATCGCATACATGCGGATTTTTCGGAAGGAGCGGACCGTGAAGATAGGTGGCGATCACGTTTTTGTAGAGGACGCCTTCATAGCCGGATTTTCCTGTATTTCCCAGGCCGAAGAATACTTTTCCAAAAGGTGTGTGATCTCCGATATAGGTGCGGCCTCCGTGATTCTCAAAGCCCACTACGGGAGTCTCAAAGAGAGGGCAGTTGAGGACGATATTGCGGATGAGACGCTCCGGTTCCCATTCCGTATAGATGTCCAGAATCTCCAGGCCCTCTATGGTCTTTTTTTCGGTCTTGTAATAATTGCCGAGAAGCTGGTAGCCTCCGCAGACAGCCAGTACTACGCCGTCGTCCTCCACATAGCTTTTGAAATCGTGTTTGATCTTCTTTAGATACTGACATACCAGTTCCTGCTCCCGATCCGAGCCGCCGCCTAAGAGTACGATGTCGAGAACTTCAAAATCAATGCTGTCGTCCGAGAGAAAGGGGATGACTTCCGCCTCGATCCCGCGCCATTCCAGACGTTTGCGGAAACACTGGATGTTGCCGCGGTCACCGTAGAGATTCAGCAGGTCAGGATATAAATGTCCGATCGTCAGTTTTTTCATTTTTCCACAGCCTCCTTTTTGATGTCTTCCATCTCGGTCAGCAGATGATTGGTGCGGTACAAACCGGAGTAATTTACGATCACGTACAGATTCTTTGTGCCTGTCTTTGTCAGCTTTTCGACGGCAGAGTGCAGATCCGTGGTGGAAGTGCAGCCGATGTCTTCATATTTTAAGCGCAGTCCCATGTCGTGACGGCGTGTGCCGTTGGTGGTGATTGTGGCTGCGTTTGCATCTGCCAGGTATTGGAAATCCACATCCCAAAGCCAGGAAATGTCTTCGCCGTCCTGATAGGTGTCATTGATCTGTATGATCACATCCTTGGGGGCCGGGTCTTTTAATACCAGGGAGATCTTCTGCTGGAAGCCGATCGGATTCTTGGCAAGGTGAAGCTGTACCCGCGCGCCGTGAATGGTAAAAATACTTTCCCGGTTATTGCCGTAATCAAAGGCTTCGATCATCTCCTGAAAATGTCCGGTCGGCGCGTGCAGTGCCCTAAGAGCCGCATAGGCGGAAAGGGTGTTGTAAATGTTATACGGCGTCCGCGCGGTGGAATCGATGCGCATCCCGTCCATCTCAAAGGAATAAACCTCGTGATGAAACGTAATATCCGCTGCCGTAAAATCAGGCTCCGGACGTTTCAGCCCGCAATGAGGGCAATGATAGATTCCAAGCTGTCCGTAATGGAAGAAGTCGTAATCCAGCTTCTTTCCGCAGGAGCGGCAGAAAATACTTTCCCGGATCTCGGAACGGGAAATATCGTCAAAGATCTGTTCGTTGATACCAAAGGTGACATGGCGGTTCTTACTTTCCGCGGCCAGGGTGTAGGAGAGTACGTCATCACAGTTGATGATCAGGGTACTTTCCGGAACGCTGCCGATGGCGGTCTTTAATTTTTGGAAGGTAATGTCAACCTCTCCGAAACGGTCTAACTGATCACGGGAAATGTTGGTCAGCAGGGCGCAGTCCGGCTTTAACTGGGGAAGAACGCGCACGGAGGCGATTTCGTCCACCTCAATGCACGCATAATCTGCGTCCAGGTTACCATGCCTGTCCGTGGAAAGGACAAAGGCAGAGATGATGCCGTTGAGCATATTGGCGCCGGTGCGGTTAATGATCACTTTTTTGCCTTCGGCTTTCAGGGCATGGTATAGAATACTGTTGGTCGTGGTCTTTCCGTTGGTTCCCATGGTGACGATGGTCTTCTCACGGATCATGCCGGACATGGTGGTGAGGATCTTCGGGTCGATGAGACGGGCAACGTAGCCGGGAAGAGTGACGCCGCTTCCGCGGTTCAGCTTTTTGATCAGGGTGCTGGTTGCCTTTGCGCATGAAATGGCTAATTTGCTTCGTAAGTTCATGGTTTTTTCTATCCTTTTTGTCTGATTTGCGTTAACTCTGTCTATTATACGGGAATCCGGGGAAGAAAACAAGGCATCCAAGCCGATTTGTTACAGTTCACCGGAGCCAGCGTTACTATTCACGGTGCCTTGCACCCCGCTGCAAGGAATCCGGCCGATAAAGCTGCGGTTTCAGGCATCCAGCCCGTCTACACTCCGTTTCGGTCCGTCCTAAACAAGCGTCACAGGCGCTTAGGACCGCCGAAGGCGACTTTTCAATGGGCTGGATGCGTTACAGTTTGCGGCCGGTTAGGCCGTGAACTGTAACCAGCCAGCGAACTGTAACGAATGCGGCCTATTTAAAGTTGCCTTACGGCAAGAGGCCGGATTCCAGTCCCAGTACGTCCTGGCCTGTGACCGTGCAGCGTGGTACACGGTCCAGGAGTGAACAGGAACGCCGATTTAACATACTATTTATGGCCGCTAAGGACGTGAATCCGGGGGATTGGCTTTCCACTGACGGATTTTTTCAAATCGTTCTTTGGCGGCTTTTTCTTCTCCCTGCTCCGTGGGGTGATAATAGGTACGGTCTTTCAGGGATTCGGGCATGCATTCCATGTGGGTGAGCTTTTCATCCGTATCATGGGCGTACTGGTAGCCTTTTCCGTAGGACAGTTCTTTCATGAGCTTTGTGGGCGCGTTGCGGAGCTGAAGGGGGACAGGCTCGGCACGCAGGCCGTTTACATCTCGTTTGCAGGCTTCACAGGCCTTATACAGGGCGTTGGATTTTGGAGCCAGTGAGAGATAGGTGACGGCATGGGTCAGATGGACGTCACATTCCGGCATCCCCAGGAAATGGCATGCCTGGTAAACGGACACGGCCACCTGCAGGGCGTGACTGTCCGCCATGCCGATATCTTCACTTGCAAAACGAATCAGCCTTCTGGCAATGTAGAGCGGATTTTCGCCTCCCTCCAGCATGCGGCACATCCAGTAAATCGCGGCATCCGGATCGCTGTTGCGCATGGATTTGTGCAAGGCTGAAATGAGATTGTAATGTTCTTCCCCCGTCTTATCGTACAGAAGGGATTTCCGGCTGATGCACTGGGAAAGAACCTTGTCCGTGATGGTAATGCCCTTTGCGCTGATCTCGCCGTTGAGAACCGCCATTTCTAAGGTGTTGAGGGCCGTTCTGGCGTCCCCGTTGGAAAATGCGGCGATGGATTGGAGCTGCTTTGCAGTGATCCGGATATTCTGGGTGCCGAAACCTGCAGGATTTTTCAGGGCGCCCTGCAGCAGCCGGATCAGATCTTTTTCTTCCAGCGCTTTCAGGACAAACACACGGCAGCGGGAGAGCAGAGCGGCATTGACCTCAAAAGAGGGGTTTTCGGTGGTGGCCCCGATCAGGGTGATGCTTCCTTTTTCTACAAAGGGCAGAAAGGCATCCTGCTGTGCTTTGTTGAAGCGGTGGATCTCGTCCACGAACAGGACGGTGCGGATCCCCATGCGGCGGCTTTGCTCCGCCTGATTCATCACCTCTTTGATCTCTTTGATGCCGCTGGTGACGGCGCTGAAATTGATAAAATCAGCCTTTGTTCTGCCGGCGATGATGCTGGCAAGGGTAGTCTTGCCCACACCCGGCGGCCCCCAGAAGATCATAGAGGAAATCTGATCCCTTTCAATGAGCTGGCGCAGCATCCTGCCCGGACCGAGCAAATGGTCCTGACCTGCAAAATCCTCCAGGGAGGACGGCCTCAGGCGGCTGGCGAGGGGAATATTTTCTACGCGGTTATCGAATAATGACATTTGTTCCATTGTGATCGTTCACTCCTTCTTTGGCAGATATACAATTGAAGAATCGGCCGGCCGAATCCGAAAAACTATACGGCTAGTACATCATTGCATTAATCTTGAAGTAATAGTGCTCGATATTCGTGTCAGCTGTGCGTCTGCTAACCGACGGTGTAGTGGGCTACACCTAGGTTAGCAGGCGTGCAGATGGCGCGGATAGCGAGTGCTGATTACTCAAGAATTAATGCAATGATGTACTAGTCCTCTATATTATAATTTGTCACCAATTTCTGTAAGGAAATGGATGGCCTGCTTGTGCATCAGCGCAATTCATATTATAACATATACAACATTTTCATGCAAAAACCGGAATCTGTCTTGATTTTTCACTTCCGGTGGCGTAATATTATGATACAAGCGTCAAAAGGTCATGCGCATGCCTGTATGAAAAAGCATGATTTTGGGACGCAATATTATTATTATGAATCAGGTCATGATTATTTAAGGAGGACTCCAATGTCAATTCGTACATATTATAGTGTTCTTGGAGTTTCCAGAGAAGCAACTCCGGAAGAGATTACAAATGCAAAAAATGCTTTGGCAAAAATATATCATCCTGATGCCAATATGCAGAATGGCATCGATACAACGAAAGATATGCAGGAGATCCTGGAAGCTTACCGGGTACTCTCCAATCCGGAAAAGAGGAAAGCATATGACCGGAAGCTGGGCGGAGGCAAGGCCAGGGTATTCCGCACCTTTACCGTTGGGGAGACAGAAGAAGAGGAAGAAGAGTTTTCTTTTGTTACCTGCTGGAACGCTGCCTGCAAGCTTCAGGAAACCGTAAAAAGAAGTTCCTGGATTTTAGAGCGGGAATCAAAGAGGAAAAATATTTCCATCAGGATTTTGGAGAAGCTTGGAAAAAGCGACCGCCTGGAAAAAGAACTGCGTGTGCAGATTGACGAGCTCTGCCAGCAGGCCATGGAATATATTGCCGTATTAAAAAGGGCGGAAATTCCTGTGGACTACTGGAACGCGGAAGCGATGAACTGGGTGCTGATCCACTGGGGGCATAATAAAGACGCAAATTATCTGACGCTGTTTGCCCATTACGACGCGCATGTCAACAAGGACAAGTCAGGGACGGAGAGGCTGCGGCTGAAATCCCAGAACAGACAGTTCCGCAATAATCTGAAAAGGCTGCTGAGCTACGCTTTATAAGCGCAGCCAGCAATCCTGAAGGAGCGCTTCGCATCCTTCTTTGATATCATCATAAGTGACGTCAAAATTACCGGTATACCAGGGATCGGCGATGTCCCTGGGACGTTCCGAAAAGTCCAGCAGCCTGCAGACCTTATTTTCCGGGTCGTCTTTCAATATCCGCAGCATGTTTCGGATATTGGCCTTTTCCATTCCGATCAGATAGTCGTATTTTTCATAATCGCTTTTTCGAAGCTGAACCGCATATTTTCCTGCGGTCGAAATGCCGAATTCGCTGAGTTTCTGTCTGGTACCGTAGTGTACCGGGTTTCCGATTTCCTCTGTGCTGGTGGCAGCGGAGGCGATGTAGAACTGCTTATCGGCACCGGCCCTTTTCACCATATCCTTCATAACAAATTCAGCCATGGGTGATCGGCAGATATTGCCGTGGCAGACGAATAGTATTTTGATCATTTTTCCATCACTCCTTATATGTTTTAACCATTACAATTTCTTTACAATTTCGATTGCAGAGATAATTAAATCATATCGTATATTCTTCTGCATTATAGACCTTTACGAGTATCACAGAGACGACCCGTCTTTTTTAATTTTTTATCGTTACTGCCTGCATCTTCAAGTGCTTCTGTCAGACCAGTCATAATGCTGTCGTATACACTTGTCATCATGATACCTCCCTCACATTGTTCAATAGGAAGTGTCAATATGCTTCCTGTAAACTCTGGAAGGCTTTCCATCTATATCATTCATCATCTGGTAAAATTCACAGCCATATTTTTCATATAATCCGACATGGTCTGTTGATATAAAAATATCCTGTATTTTTTCGCCTTTAGCGAGTTTTTCAATTTCCTGAAATAATTTTCCAACATAGCGGTGCCCTCTGTATTGCGGAAAGGTATACACAAATCCGATCCATGGAGTGAGCGTTGTCGGCTGGATATCATCTTTTTCCGCAAATGTACAGAAAGATATAAGTTCATCTTCATTTACGAGCATCAACACTTTTGAGTGTTCTCCCGCAATATTCTTAAATTTGTTTTCACTTAACAATTCATGCAGAAATTGACCTGCCCTCCAATCACTTTTCCTTATTTGTTTTAGCCAATACTCCTGCCGGTCACAGTGATCATAATCAATTACTTGCATTTGTAAATTCTCCTTTCCGAAAGTTCATTGTATGTAGTAAAGCTGAATAGCAGTTTCAATCATATATGGTCTTTTTGTCCGAGAATTTCTCTTATAAATATCTCTGTCATTTCTTCGGGGGATTCTTTAAATTCACTTTTGATCTACTCGTCGAGCAGGCCAAAAAGTCCGTAACAGTAGAAGCTGTTCTTATAACGTTCCATAGAAGCCGCCCTGTGCCTGGGCATGATAACATGGTAAAACGCATCATATAACGCAGACTGCAGCCCTCTCTTATAGACGAGATTCAGAATTTCCCGGATACTGTAATTAAAATGAAAAAAATCAAGGGCATTATCCGTCGAATATCCTCTTGGTTCTGCCAGACAGTGTTCGTCCGCCCATTTGTCCCAAAGCTTAACGATTTTAAATGTCAGTACTTCATTTTTTGATGAAAAATATCGGAAATAGGTTGTTCTTCCCACGTTTGCTGTTCCCGCAAGTTCGGGGATGGTTATTTTTTCAATTGGTTTTGTTTTCAACAGCTTAATCAGCGCATCAGAAAGACACTCTTTCAAAAATTCCGTTGTTTTCGCATTTCCGCCCATTTCTCCACCTGCTAAGGTACTTTTTTCGATATTCGTACCGTTTCCCTCTCGCCTGCTTGTTTTACAGAACGGGGAACGGTATAATACAGGAAAAGAGTTTCGCTTGCGAAACTCGCGCCTGCGGCGGTCGCATCGCGACATCTACCTTGGACGCTTTGTACCGTTGAAATATAGCATGTTATTTACAGGTTTGTCAAGAGAAATAGAGGATGAGAGGAAGGAGTTTTCGAAGATATGACAACTACACAAAAGCGTATTATTATTTTATTTGTAATGATTGCAGCGGCAGTAATTTTAGGGCGGCTCGCCGTAAGGGCGTTTATGAACTTTTTACTTGGAGGAACCATGTTCGGGGGCAATTTCCTATGAGCAGGGAAAAGAAAATAAAGAAGAAAGGCAGAGTTATGTGGGGATTTATCTATGTTTTTGCGTTTATCATTGCTTTTTGCGGGTCAGCCTTTTTCAAGATGACCTATAATCCATATGGCAAGGAATTTTCGGTTGACTGGGATGATTCGGTTGGCACGGTATATACTGATATTTCTTACGGCAGCGGCGAAGCAAATAAATTTGATCTTTATGTTCCGGCTGACAATTCCGGAGACAGATATGGTCTTATTGTTTATCTTCATGCCGGCGGCTTTACAGGCGGAGATAAATCAGGCGATGCCGAGATACTAAAATGGTTCTGTTCTAAGGGGTATGTAACAGCAGGTATCAATTATACCCTGTTCAGTGAGAAGAATCCTGACGCTAATGTGTATACGCAGTCAGTGGAAATCAAAGAAAGTATGCCTTATGTGATTGCGGAAGCTGAGAAGCTGGGCTTTCATATCGACAAAATGGCTGTCGGCGGCGGTTCTGCCGGCCATGCTCTGGCTATGATCTATGCTTATCGCGATGCGGATGAAGCTCCGGTACCGGTAAAAATGACATTCGGAGCGGTCGGACCTTCCTGCTTTTATATAGAAGACTGGATTAATATGGGGGCAAATCCGGATCAGCCGATAGAATTTGACCTCAATGGGGATTATCAGGGGCTTGCCGAGTTATTCTCCGTCATGTCCGGAAATAAAATAACAAATGACATGTTCAAAACCGGCGAATATAAAGAACTGGTGAAAAATATTTCTGCAGAAATGTGGATAAATGGAGATTCGGTACCTACCGTAGTGGCATATGGTTCATGGGATAAGGTACAGGCGTTCAGGGCTTCACTTAAATTGAGGCAGACACTTGAAAACAACGGCATAGACTACCAATATTTTGAAATGAAGCATTCGGGTCATGGCTTACAGAATGACAGCAGGATGTACGCGGAATATATGCGGAAGATACTGGAATATCTTGATACTTATATGCCTGCAAAAGAATGCTGAAAAGCCAAATTGGGTAGACATTGTCTACCCAATTCAGATCCTTTTTACGTTCTTATTTTTACGGACTCTTTTTCATCTTCATCAAGTTCCTGATCCTGCGCGCTGCCCGTTACCGAAAGAGCTTCGAGCATCTTACGTATCTCAT
>VSNK01000191.1 GCA_009774255.1 Faecalicatena sp. | reverse complement strand
CCCATTTAAGTGGACATATGCTGGGATACCATTAGCAATTTAATCACTGATATTTAAGCAATGCTGTACTAGTATAAGGAAATGACACAATTTGCTGAATTGACAGAAAATTATTCAACAAAAATAACATTGGAAATAGTGTAACATAAAGGAATAACGTTGACAAGCCATCGCGAAGCGATTTGGTACAATGAATGAATAATAAAGGAGGTGTGTGTTGTGATTCTTACAGACAAAAAAATAAGAGAATTGGCAGAAAAAGAGCAGCTCATAGCCCCTTTTTGCGAAGATCGCCTGCAGAGTGAATCTTATGATGTAACCATTGGCACGGAGATTACGGTGATGAAGAAGGAAGTCCGTTGCCTGGATATTTCCGAACAGGACAGTATTGACGGTATTTATAATCATATAGATATTTCTGGGAATGGCTATACAATTTCACCGAAGGAATATATACTCGTGTCACTTGGAGAGACGATCAAGGTTCCGTACAACTTGACCGTTCATCTGCGTCCAAAGACCAGCTATACGAGATTAGGATTGATTGTGAGTGATCAGCATTGCAATTCTACTTACTCAGGACACTTAAGAATCGGGTTGTTTAACGCGACGGAGTATCCGATCCGTATCTATACCGGATATGCGATTGCCCAGCTTGTTTTTGAAGAACTAGATGGCGTTCCTACTCCGGAAAAATTATATAAAAATAAGAAGAATGCACATTACCAAAACGAGAATGGGGCATTCAGGGGCGCAAAGTTTGATGATGCTTTTTTGGAATCCCTGTGGGATAAAATATTAGATTAATATGGGCGAATTAGATAAAGTATTGGATAAGGTGATGGAATCAAAGGCCGAATTGATTCAGGAGAGTGCTCAGGATGCGGATAAGAAAGAACTGATTGCCGCTTTGAGAGAAAAGAAAAAACAAAGTATTGTTTCGGAAATTAGAGAAGAATACAAAAAAGAATTGATTCGGGAGGCAAAAGAAGAAGTAAGCAAAGAAGCCAATCGCCAAAAGATGAAAGATTTAGAAAGTTTGATGTGGAGCGGATTCTTTTTAGCATTTCTTGTTGGCCTTGCTGTAAATCAGGTTACGGATATAATTGGATATTATAAAGGCACGGTGGCAGTTGGCGAAATATGGCCTACGATGATTTGGTCGGCCATATTTTGCGGAATTTGTATATTGGCTTATTTGTATAGTTTTTTCAAAAAAGCAATTTCTTTAGTCGATAGCTCAAAAAATAAAAAGAAAGGGATCAAATAAGACTTCCTTTAGTATATTATGATGAGAAAAGTAGAAACTGATAAAACATACAGGCATTTTAAGGGTCAATACTATCAGGTATTGCATATTGCAAAGCATTCGGAGTCAGGTGAGCTTTATGTTGTATATCAGGCATTGTATGATGACTACAGTATTTATGTAAGGCCATATAAAATGTTCGCGTCCGAGGTCGATCACGACAAATATCCCGATGTTAAGCAACGGTATAGGTTTGAATTGGTAAAAGAATGAGGATGATTTTACTTCTGAAGAATGTGTTTCCGAAGACCCGGCAGAATGGTAATGTAAAGGATTATTTCTGAAATGTTGGATGTGAAACAGGCAGCCGTTGGGGCTGCCTGTAATAGTTCCAGGAGTTCGCAGAGGTATCCCGTCCTGTGAGGTCATCCTGTCCACAGCATTCCTCTCCTGCATTTGACGGAAGATTCGTGATCTACTGTCAGGGGATGAAGCCTATTCATACCGGAAGACTTCCAGACAGATACACTGTTGAAGTTACTCCGGGTGATGAAGCAACTATGATGAGGCGTTTGGCGGAAGATGCCAGCCACATATTTCTGGCATGCGGTGCTACCGATTTCCGCAAACAGATCTCAGGACTTGTCTCCATAGTCAGCATGCAGTTCAAACTTGTAGCACTTCACTCCCATGAATAATACAACATATATTCATTGAAAAGCTGTTTGGATGTTTTTTTATACGAATGATCTTGCAAATCAGAGAGTTTTTTCTTATCATAGTATTGTAGTGTTTTTAGCGCATCCACCTTAGTACTGGATGCCATTACAGGAGGAAAGAACCGGCTGGAGAGTTTGGTTCTTTCTTTTTTTGTTCCATACACCAATATATACCAATAAATACGGGGATTCAATACCGAAAACAGTGTGCCGGAAAAAACGGCACACTTACATAGCAATGTTTTTTCAAATGAAGATTTTAATTTGCTGCAAACCTGCGGTAATAGAATAATTTAATTTGCTGGTGGACAGCCGGGGCGAAAAACGCGGATATGATCCTTGCGGCAAGTGTAGTGGTAAAACGAATCCAGTTAATGCATGTCATATTCAAGAAACGGTAGACGGTATCCTTACCGGAATCATGCGGGAGCTTCTTGTTTTTCATATCCAGGTGCATGGACTGATGTGTGAAAGCCATGGCAACCAGATACTGGAAAAGCTCAGCAACCGGCGTTCCCTTAGATTTATACGCATTCGCCGTCTTAAGAGCGGAACCAATATGAAATCTATCAAAAAAGTGACTGCCGCATCAAATGCGCTCTTGGTATTGAGATCGTTTTGTGTCATAGTTTTACCCATAGCATGAGCCTTCGATTTATAATTGTGTTGTCAATTCAATTATACTAAAATCCATGGTTTCATGCTATATTTTTGCTAGATATAAATGAATTTTCAAGGTATCCAGGCACTTACACAAGTGCGAAGTTTGAGGTATACAATAAAGAACGTGTGTTTGCATCCTTGTTTTTTAAAAAGTTGTAAACTGGTGTATAATTGATATAGAAGCAGAAAACTTTCAATATCACATTTATTACCCAAAATGTCTGGAATCGGTGGATTATGTTTTCAGCGGATAATTTCAGGAACTTACGTTTAACAAATGATGCCTGCTTTACAAATTGTTCTGCGAGGAATACCGTATGATGCCGTGGAGTATAGGGAGAGGGGCGCTAAAAAAATTGTGATAAAAAATACCCAAACTTTCCTTGTCTGTCAGTTATAAGAATGATAAAATGAAAAAATGAAGAATTTTCAACATGACAGGAAAAAAGTATGGACATTACAGAGGGCATGTGTACTGTGTTGGGTACCATGAATGATGGCAGTTAAATGAATACTGCCATTATAGTTAGATAACATAGGGGATACATAATGAATATAAAAGAAAAGGTTCAGGAGTTGCTAATGTACTGTTCTTCCTATCAGGGGCATGCATATATGGTTGATGAGCGGAGAACGGATGAAGAATTTCGGGTGTCGTTGTCAGAAGAAGATGATATATTAAAGGATATGGAACACCTTCAATTTATTTTGCTCACAGGTGAAGCCGGGGATGGGAAATCTCATCTTTTGAGAAGTCTGCATGACAGGCTTGTGGAACACCAGTTTCAAATTTATCAGGATTTTTCTGCACTGCCTGAGGAAAGCAGGGCAGCCGGGATGGGGAAACAGCAGGTGACGGGGAAAAAAGAGGTCATCAAAACAATAGCGGAGATTATGGATGGAAGTTCGGACAAGAGGATTATTATAGCGGCCAATGTTGGAATTTTCACAAAGAGTGTCCTGATGTATGATGAAGCACTGCTTGATGCATTGAACCATAAAAATGAAAGGGTTAAGATTATTAACTTTGAAAAAAGAAATCTTGCTGATGACCGGGAAGTATTTCGGAGGATTGTGGAATCGTTTTATGAGTATGATGGGAAGCAATGCCCGGACAAAGAATGTAAGCAATGTACATGCTGTGCTTATAAGGAAAATATAGACTTTTTGCGTTCCCCGAGAGGGGTGGAGAGTGTCAGAGTTTTGTGCGATACAGTTTTTCTGATGGGAAACCATATTACATTCAGGGAATTGCTGTCACTGCTGGCTCATCTGGTTACGATGGGGGAGGGGTGCAAGGAGAGGAGGGAACGGGAACCTTCTGAAAGCAACAGATATGCAAATATTTTTAACTTGAAAAAAGATAAAATTTTACAGAAAATCAGCCGGATGGATCCTGCTTTCAAGAAAAGTGGAACTTTTGGCCTGGAAGAAAAATATAGTGATCTTGATGAATATAAAATGAAAATGCGCCTCCGTTTTTTTGAAGCACAAGACAACAAGTATGAGCTTCTGGCGGTGGATTACCTTTCTGAGTTCCGGGAGGCTCTGCGCTGTTTTGACAGAGAACCCTATGTCGCATCGGAGATGATTCAGGATGGAGTTTTATACCAGATTAAAAGGGGGATCGGACGGCTTACCAGAAGAGGGCAGAGCGATCTGTCAATGAAAGTTGCGGATACCCCCTCTATGCTGGGGGATGATATTCAGACAGAGTTTGAATTGGGGACGATTGACATTATCTGGCATCGGTATGATCTGGATTTTAACAGGTTAGAGAAAGATGCCGGGAAAATGAGGAATCAAAACTGTTTTGGAATGAGTTATGTCTATCCGGCGGATGAAGAAAATGGAGATATGTTGGAAAAGATTACGCTGATGATTGATTATAAGCTGTTCCGGTATCTGATGATGGCGGATGAATACTTTTATCTGAGCCATAACAGTAAATCAATTGAAGAGTATACAATTAATACTTTTTTCCGGAAAATATTGAGGAAGAAAGAAGGGGCATATGAGAAGATGCTGGTGAAATTTGTCAGCCAGGAGGAAAGCAGATATTGCAATTTTTCACTTAGCATTCAGGAGCTGAACCGGATTCTGTATAAAGGGAAAAAAGTGATAAAATTGAAGAGAGAAGGTTAACCAGCCTTATGGAAAAAAAACGGAAACAAGAAAATAAAAATGTATTAAGCGCCTATATCGGGATTATAGGGCCGGAGACTCCGAAATATCTGTTGGCAAATAATTTTTTGTCTGAATTTTTTCAGGTGCCTCAGGAAGAAAAGCTGAGAAAAATCAGTTGTGCGGGATTTATAAAAGCAGGGATTTTGAACTGTGAAGAGGACGACGAGCAGAAGCTTGAGCAATTAAAAGACTCATTTGACCGTTTTTTTCAGCGGTTTTCAGGGTTGGATACCATACAGACGAACTATGAAAACGAGGATTTCTATTTTCCTCTGCGTCCCCAGATGCTGAGGAATTCAAAACTTAATTTACGGCATCTGCTTTATAATATGCTGCCGGATGTTGACAAAAAAGAAAATTTCACGGATCTCCAGGACAAGTTGCAGGAGTATTTATATGGGGATGCAACAGGTGTAAATTATCTGTTGAATGAAATGTGCAAAAAGCTTTTTCAAGAGAATTATCGAAAAATGCCTACCATGAAAAATGCGGAATTTATTGTTCGGTTAAGGAAAAAGCAGTATCGGCAGGTCTGTAGGAATTTTCAGGAAGATTTATCCCGCCTTCTGCAACATCCGTCTTTTAAAGAACTGGATTTCTATAAAAAGTACGATTATCTGGCTACGCTTCTCAACACTTATGTCATACAGTTTATTGTCAAGAAAAATGTCAATCCAAAGGCAAAGGGAGAGGATGGCTGTATTTTATGCCAGGGGTCGGCTACCAGCCATCTGCTCAGCGGGGGTGCGTTTCACCGCGCCTGTGTTCAGAATTATGCGAAGCTCAGAGAAGTGTTTCCGAAAGAATTGAAAGAATTCTATATTCTCCAGATGGAAAAAGAAACGGATGAAAAAGGCCTTATTTATGTCTGGAAAAAGGGAACCACGTTGTATGTGGATAAAATTCAGGGAGAAGCTGGTGAGGAAAGTGAAAGCAGCGAGACGTTTATTGATTTTGTAAAGCGGGTTTTTAATTCTCGTTTTACAAAAACGACAGCTCATTCCATGAATGATTCTATGCAAAAAGCGTTTAAATTGACGGAGGAAGGAAAAAAATATTCGTTCGAAAAAAAGGAGTTTGTGACATTATATATGAATGTCAGTCAGGCACGTCAGGGCTCAGCGCTAACAAAAATTTCGTCCACACTTCCTACATGTGGAAAAGATATTGGCTTTGTTTTTCCGAACAGCAGATCCAGACATAAGTATTTTGCGTTTTCTCCGTCTTTGCTCGAATTTTTTGTAAGGCTGTATCTGGCGAGAAAGGAAAGGAGTTATGCATATCTGGACAGCTTTCTTGCAGATCTGGAAGAGCGTTATGGAATCTGTACACAAAAATCCGAGAAAATGGATCAGATTTTAAAAAGTCTGCAGATAAAAGTACCGCTTCAGGAATTTCGGCAAAATGAGCAGGCGCTATTGGATAATCTGGATGAGAACAACTGTCTGGTGAGGCTTTCAGACAGTGGCTATGTAGTGACGCTTCCGGAAGAAAAGGGGGAATTCAGGCTGTTATGACAGAGAAATTCAAAAGATATCTGGAAAAATATATTGAGATGTTAGTAGACAAAAGGCCGGAATTCTTTATTGCCATTGTAGATGTGGAGAAAGAGCTTGCCCGGTATTTCCTGAAAAAGAGCCTGCCCGGGCAATCTTATCGGACGGTATGGGTGGAAAGAAAAGATTATGCGGATGCTGTCAGGCTGAGAAATGAACCGAAAGTGCGGCAGATTGTCTTGTTATCCAGCGACAGTGTGGAGATGATTGACTCTTTAAAGGATTTCATTGAATATCCTGTCATACCGGATGACCAGGAAATGCTGTGGGACTGCCTGCAGACTGCATTTGATCTGGAATTGGATTCAGAATGCCGGAAGATTCTGGGAACAGTGCTGGAACAAAAACAGATTTCCCTGGAGGATTTGTTAAAATATACAGAAGAATGCAGTAAAGAAGGAACGTGCAGCGCTGAAAAAATGGTGCGGAACCTATATCAATTCGAAATCTGGTCCATGAAAAGGCTCCCGAAAGAAAAGAGGCTGTCAAAACGGCAGCTTCAGAGGATGATCCGTAATTCAAACCCGCTTTTGGTGGAGACGCGTCTGCTCGGTGGGATTACGGGGCAGAAGGTAAAATTCAGGGGAACAGAAGAGAAGGAAATTATCCGCTGTCTTTCCCGAAACGACTTTCAGCGCCTGTTTCAGAACATTTTTTATGATGATCGGATTGAGCAGTTATTTAAAGGAAACCAGCAGCCCCCCGGAGACCGCGATAAGCAACAGCAGGAGGAGCGGCAATATGATAATTCTTATCAATATGCCATTCAGGAAAATGTCCAGAACTGTATGAAAGAAATAGAAGAGGAACTTTTCGCGGAAAAAGAAGCGGAGGAAGAAAATCTGCTGACGGAGAGCAGCCGGTTATTTCAGTATCCTGAAACAGCGCATTTAAGAGAAAAATTAAGAGAGATAAAAGAAGAATTAAGGTGTTTAAATTTTACGGAAAGAAAACGAATTGAAATATTAGATGGCCTGAATGAACTTGAGGAGAACCTTACAGAAGCTATAGAAAAAGGAAACGAATATCCTCCGCCGTATCTATTCCATTATGTTTTGAGCCAGAAAGAATTTGTGAAAACTTACTTTCGGTTCCTTGGGAACTGCCTGGCGGATGATGGAATTGTAAGGAACTGCGTGGGGACAGATCTGCTGAGCAGGATTCAATGCCTGTTTTGTGAAGAGAAAGACGGGGAACTGACTATGCCCTTTTACCATCCTGTGATGGGCTATTATTATTGGAATTTACAGGAAAAGTTTGAGGAATACTGGGACAGGCTGAATCATTATGACGATTCGTTCAGTCAGGATGCGATCCGTGTTCGGGCGCAAAAAGAACAGATGAATTTTCCGATACAATATATGCTCTGGAATCGGCAATTGTATCAGTTGGATTATACCAGCCTTCAAAAATGGGATGCGAATGTCACTTTCCGCAGGGTAGATGACCATACGGCGGGTTCCTGGATACATATCCGTGTCCTCAACGAAGATATGATGGATTATATTGCCAGCCAGCCATTTTTACCGGAAATCCGTGTAACTGTGGTGGATCTTAATGACATCAGAGAGATCATGTCCATGGTAGAAAAGCTTCAGAGACTGCCGGATTCAAAAGAATGTATGGTGCATAAGGTGATTTTGAATATTGTCAGTGAGAAAGAGGAAGAGCTGAAAAGACAATTGCAGGAATTTATGGAGTTCGACATAGACTATCCACAGGTACTGTTTCGCTTTACACGAGAACTTTATTGGAAGGACAATGAATATGATCTTGAAAAAATAATCGCAGATTCGGATCTGCTGTTTCTGGCAGACAGCCGGCTGCTCTATCAGAAGCCGAGGCTGTCTGCCTGGAAAGGTGAGGATAATTTGTTCCGTGTTCAGATGGAAAGGCTGGATGTGGAGAAGGACCTGGACAGAAAAACGTCTCAGGACGAGAGTATATTGGAACTGCTATGGGACAGTATCCACCATATTGAGCTGGAGGAAGAGGCAAAGATCACCTACTGGAATACCAGGGAATTAAAGCCGGCCATTTTCCATACCATTACTGACGCGGTTAAGGATAATCCCAGGCTTACTGTGGTTGTCATGTCCTCCAATCCAAATATTCTCCGACATATTTACCATATATCTGAATTTCAGGCAAGAAAAAGTATTGTTCCGGGACAGGAGATGCTGTTATTAAATTTTTGTAAGCGAAGCAGGCGAAGAACTCTTCTGCCTGGAAAAAAGGCAGAAGTACGTGTGGGGTTAGAGCCATTTTTGGAGGAGATGTTGGGAGTTCCAGAGATAAAATCTCTCCTTTATACGGATAAGGAGAAAGAAATTCCTTATCTCATAACATTTTATGAAAATGGAGTTTTGGGAATGCGACTGGAGGTTTGCATAGAGCAGTATCCCTTAAAAAACCGGGACAGAAAAGAGCACTATGTGGAATTCGCAAAAAATCTGGCAAGGTTCATTTATGAGAATCCATGGTTCAAGCAAAAGTTGATCACCACACTCTATGAGCGGGCAGAGAGTTATGAGGCAGTGCTGATGGTGGATTATCTGGAACGCACGGAACTAATGCCTGAGATACAGTACACAGAGAAAAAATATAGACGGTGGATAAGGCGGACTACGGATATTTCTGCTGCTGCGGTATTTCAGGATATGCTGAAATTTATCCGAAAGCAGAGCAGCATTGATGATGAGTATACGATCAGTGAATTTCAGAGTTCCTATCAGAAGGATATGCTGCGGGACTGCCTTCAGGCAGAAGAAACTCTGCATATTTTGGAAAAAGATACCAAAAGGAAAATGCAGCAATTATATCAGATTATGGAGAATACAGATGAGTAAAAAAGAAAAATTTAAGATTATTATGGTAAACTCTTTTAAAGGGGGAACAGGAAAATCCTCTCTGGCGCTCTCACATTGTATCCATGAATGGAAGAGGATTGAAGAGAGCAAGGGTGCGGATCCGGTAGATGGGGAAATTTACTATCCCAATATCTATTTTGTGGATATTGACCGGCTGGGAACCAGTATGTCATATTATCTTTTCCCGGAAGAGGATAAACTATGTTATTTTGAGGAATACCGGAAGAAAAATGCGGAGAAGGTCTGCAATGAAGTGAGGCTTTCTTCCGACAGTAAAGGAAAATTGTATGCTGTTTTGCTGAACCCGGTTGCAAATCGGAGACAAGATTATTATATTCATGGGAGAATGCAGCAGCATGAAAAGAACAGTAACACGATATTTGCAGATAAAATAATGGATTTTCTCGAAGAATGTATGGACATGGGCGAAAACAGCCTGTTTGTCATAGACTGCTCCCCCGGTCTTTCCGGGATGGAGCGCAGGCTTTTAGAAAAGTTTTATGATCTGCGGAAGAAATATGACCTTAGTGTGGAGGAACTTTACGTTACAACATTCGAGAATGGACAGATCAGGAAAACGGTTGATTGTCTGAATGACTGTGCAGATGTAATGCACAGTGAAGAACGTGAGGTAAGCATTGTTTTAAATGATATTCAGAATTGCATTAAGACAGCCCAGAAGAAGGATTCCGGTTTACATATCAGTTGGGAAGGAATTGCAGAGAATATTCTTGACCAACTGTCTGATAAAGAGCATGTAAAAATACGTTATAAGGAGTATAGTGAAAAACAAATGAAAGGGGGAATTGTAAACAATGTGAAGAATCTGGATAATAATACAGATGCTTATGTACTCCTGAAAGAATATCGGGAGGATTATATCAGTGAGGATCGGAAGGACGGAAAATGAAGCGTATTTTAAATGATCAGGAAATGTATCAGTATTTTCAGGACAGGGCGAAAGCTATTTTTAAGGAACTATGCGGTCAGGAACAGCCATATGTTCTTATGCAGTTTACAGCAGATGCGATTTCGGATATCAGCAGAAGCTTACAGGTATTCTACAGTTCAGAAGAAACGGAGGAGGAAATTTGCCTTATTGACAATATTCTGCAAATCCTGAATGGGTATATCGGTATTGAGGGGATGGAGAATCTGCTGGTCAACAATTATTCTTCCATTGAAAACGCAATTTTTTTAGAGCATTCATCCAGTGGAAATCCCCGGATGATCCGGGAACATTACAAGCATCAGTTCCGCAATGCATACCTGGGTCTGGTGATGCTGGATGCTGCCGGGATTGATAAAAACATAGAAACATGTATTTTGAAAGAAGAAAATGAATATGGCTGTTATATCATGGACTGTATCCGGGGGGATATAGAGGAGCATATTTTTGAGGAGAAACATATAGAAAAGGTTTTAAAGGAAATCGTATATAAAAGTTATTTTACAGCGGCTTTGTTCCATGATATCGGGTATCCTCTGGCGTACTATTTTCGGGTATCAGAGGAAATACAGCAATTTACTCCTTTTTTTAAGATTGTAAGCCCCACGGTGAAAACTCCATTTTCAGAAATAAAAGCCCTGCTGAATAACAGCCTGCTTTTCCGTACCGTCGATACTCGGGAAATCAGGAAAAAGTATGAGTGCGATGATCATGGATGTCTGTCTGCCATCAGTTTTTTAATGAATTTTTATTTTTCCGGAAGTATTTACAGTCTGGGAAAAGGGGAGAAAAACAGATGTATTGTGGAGATGGCGGCTGTTGCAATTTATAAACATACGGACAAGTATGACAATGGAAAAAGGATGATTTTCAGCCAGGACCCTATTTCATATTTGGTGCGGCTCTGTGATGATTTGCAGGAGTGGCAGAGGTTTATGGTATTGATCGAAGATACTCATAATTATCTGCTGTGCCCAGACTGCGGTAAAATTATTTGCCCGGAAGAAAAAGATAACAGAGAATATAGCTGCGGTTGTGGCAGACGGTTCCGCAAGATAACGAAATTGAAAAATAAGAAAATGAATTATGTAGATACCTGCGATTTTCTGGGACTGTCTGTTGAGAATACGAAAAATGAAAAAAAGATTATAATTCATTTCAACTATGACTA
>VSNK01000190.1:5390-11566 GCA_009774255.1 Faecalicatena sp. | reverse complement strand
AAATCCGGCATATTAAAAAGTCTGGAAAGCCGTGCAGAATTTCTCCATCAGGAAGAGCACCGGATACGCATTGTATACACGCCAAAGCATTGTTCATGGATGAACCAGATTGAAATCTGGTTTGGCATCCTAAACCGTCGTTTGCTCAAAAGGAAGAGCTATCGATCCGTTGAAGAACTGGAAACCAGTATTCTACGTTTTATTGAACAATATAACCTTATGGCAAAACCATTTAAGTGGACTTATAAGGGTGTGCCTTTGGCAGCATAGCATTACTTAATTATTAATGCAATGCTGTACTAGTATATTTAGTCTATCCGTATCCAATTCAAACCTATGCACCCAACCGTTTGAAGCATTTGGACGGTAAACAGCCCACTCCTTTGCAAGCTCCAAACTTTCTGTAAGGTAAAACCCTTTACCGTAGTCGTGCTTTTCATCGCCCAATCCAAATCTTGGCGTTACCGTTTCATCAGGGCTGCCGTGATATAAAATGATTTTTTCACGTTTTGACATATGGACACTCCCCCTCGTCTGCCAATATCTATGAGTATATCCTTTTTTCCCTGCCGCGCAAGTATCATTAAAATCCTTATGCTTTTTTTCTTTTGCCATGCGGAAAGGCTGGTATATAACAGGAACCAGTTACAGGTCACACCCAATGTCATTAACTTAAGGAATTGCTGTAATAAAATGAGCCTGAGAAACCGCATATTTTCGTATATTTTGGTTGTAAAATATGCATGGTAGCGGCTTAAGTTAATGACATTGGGTCACACCTTGACCAGGCGTGACCTGTAACTCAGGCCGCATTTTGAATGTCTACGCTCTGCTTCGGTCCGCACTAAGCGAACGTCCACTGGACGTTCAGTGCCCTACGGCAATGGGCGGCCTGAATACCAGCTTTTATGTGCATCCTCCCGACCAATCAGCGTGGTGATTGGTCGGGGTGTGACCTGTAACAGGAACCATCCAACTATAGTTCCTTACATTTTTGTAAGCAGATTTTTTCCTGGAAATGATGTATAATAGGAATTGCGCTGAAGCGCAAGCAGGTCATCAATTTCCTTACGAAAATTGGTGACAAATTATAATCAACAAGGAAAGTATCTGATTTATCAAACAAAGGGGGAGTTTCATTTGTATAAATTGCTGCTTCTTGAAGACGATATCAGCCTGATCGACGGCCTGACCTATTCTTTGGAAAAAAATGGATTTGACATCAAGGTTGCCAGGTCGCTCCTGGAGGCCGGAAATTTGCTTGCGGAAAATACGGATTTTGACCTGCTGCTTTTTGATGTGACTCTGCCGGACGGAAATGGATTTACCCTTTGCGAGAAGCTGCGGGACTCCGGAAACCTGGTTCCGATCATCTTCCTGACCGCATCCGACGAGGAAACCAGCATCATCCGTGGCCTGGACTGCGGAGGGGATGATTATATCACCAAGCCCTTCAAGCTGGGAGAGCTGTGTTCACGCATCCGGGCCCTGCTGCGCCGGAGCAGCATGCAGATGACAGGAGACGGCCTCCTGCGCTCCGGAGAGCTGACGGTGAACCTTGCTGAGGGCAGGGTATTCTTACGCGGCGAACCCGTAGAGTTTACCGGGGCGGAATATCGTCTGCTCTGTCTGCTGCTGAAAAACAGCGGAAGGGTGCTCACCAGGGGAATGATCCTGGACAAGCTGTGGGACGGCGCAGGAAATTTTGTGGATGACAATACGCTCTCAGTCTATGTACGCCGCCTCCGGGAAAAGCTGGAGGACCAGCCCTCCAGGCCGGAACACCTGAAAACGGTTCGGGGATTCGGATACCAGTGGAAAGAATAAAATGGGATACAAGGGCCGGACAGACATACCGTGTAAGGGGAATGTCTGCCCGGTCTGTACAGTATGGGAGGAGTTTTATTTGGATAAATTGATGTTTTTATATGAAAAACAGACGCGGAGGTTTTATATATTTCTGATCTGTACCTGCGCGCTGCAGATCTGTTTTCTCGGCATCTGCGGGCTCTTCCAGGCCGGGAGTATCCGGCAGATCCTTGTAAAACGTGAGCTTGCAGCGGCCTCCTATCTTCTGGAGCAGGACATCGAGCCTGCGCTGGTGGCCTCCGCCTGGAACTGCACGGAGGTGACGCAGGCAGGTGAAAAGCTGCTGCAAATGACCGGCCACACGGAGGATACGCCGGCTTACCTTCTGCTTCTGACCGAACAGACTTCTGTCCACCTGATCTTGATACTGCTCTTGGCAGGAATCCTGTTTGCGGCAATTGTACTGGCTGGGACGGCGCATTACCTGCGGGGCAGAGAACGGGTTTATGAGGACGCGGAAAAGGTAATCGCCCGGTATGCGGACGACCGGTTCGGGACGCATCTGCCCTCCGGGGAAAACGGAACCATCTATCAGTTGTTCGGCAGCATCGAGCAGCTTGCCCTGTCGCTGCAGGCAAAGAGCGAGATGGAACACAGGGCCAAGGGATTTTTGAAAGACATGATCTCCAATATTTCCCATCAGTTGAAAACGCCCCTTGCGGCATTGAACATGTATATGGAGATCATAGCCGAGGAGCCGGAAAATGAAGAGGCAGTAAAGAATTTTTCACGGAAATCCATGCAGTCCCTGGAACGGATGGAACAGCTAATCCAATCCCTCCTGAAAATGGCGCGCCTGGATACGGGAAATATTGTGTTTGAGAAACGGCAGTGCTTTGTGTCGGAGCTGGCAGATCAGGCCGTGGATGATCTGCTGGAACGGGCAAGACAGGAGGGAAAGGAGATCAAACTTGAAGGGGATTCGGAGGAAGTGCTGTCCTGTGATCCGGAATGGACGAAAGAAGCGGTGGGAAATCTTGTGAAAAATGCGCTGGACCACACGGAAGCGGGCGGAAAAATCCGAATCTCGTGGAAATGCTCCCCGGCGGTGTTCCGGCTGACTGTGGAGGATAACGGGAGCGGAATTGCCCAGGAGGATATCCACCATATATTCAAGCAGTTTTACCGCAGCAGGACATCCCGCGGCAGACAGGGCGTGGGACTGGGGCTCCCCCTTGCGAAATCCATCGTGGAAGGGCAGGGCGGAAGCCTGTCCGTGGAGAGCAGACCTGGTGAGGGAAGCGTATTTCAGATTACGTTTTTTTATCCATGATTAAAAAAGGCAGTTTGACTATATTGTCCATTCGGGATTATATACTGAGCGCCCAGCAACCGCTATTTTACTGGCCGGATGCCTTGCAGCAGAGTGCAAGGCACCGTCAACTGTAACAAGCCAATTGTTACAGGTCACGGCTTAACCGGCCGCAAACTGTAACGCATTCAGCCCATTGAAAAGTCGCCTTCGGCGAGGGGATGGATGCCTGAAACCGCAGCTTTATCGGCCGGATGCCTTGCAGCGGGGTGCAAGGCACCGTGAATAATAACCAAGCCAATTCCCAGAACTTGGGATAATTGAATAAAGACTTTACACTCAAAAATCCTTTTGATATAATGAAAATATCTCAATATACGGTATTTTCATTAGAGAAGGGAGGCGATTACGTGACTGATAAAGAAATGCTGCAGAAAAATGTTGAAGAATTTTCCAGGGATCAAGATTGGATGGAGTTATCAGAGAAAGAATCACCGGTATATAAAGCAATGAGAAAAAGATATATTGATTTAAAAGTGATTCTGACAGCAACCGGCGTGAATCTGACAGAGCTTGACAGGATAAAAGAGTAACCAAGAGTATAAAGTCTTTATACAGTATTTTTATTATAGAAGGAAGGCGATTCTATGGGGATGACAAATAAGCAATTTCAGGGCATTATCAGGCTTATTTTGATGCAAGTTGATAATGTGCTAAAAGTTGTTACTGATAACGCTGAATTGCAGGAACTAAGAGATGTTCTGCAGTCGATGTTAGAAGACGGGGAATAAATCTTGTCAGGGTGTAATGTCTTTATTGAATTATCAAGGGCTTTACATCCTTTTTTATTTTTCAAAGCATAAATGATTCGCCCGTCAAAAGCTCTCATTTCCCTTGCTGGCCAATTTTCCGAATCTTCATGCCACAATATATGTCAACGATGCACCACATCGCCTCCATATATTGTGGCACGAATCTTCGAAAAATTATCTCAGCAATGAAAATGGACTTTTGACGGTCGAATCATAGATAAGAATCTTACAGATCTGTAAGCTCCCATTCACCGGATTGTAAGCCGGGTATGCTATGATTCAATCTATCCGGAACAGAAGGCCCCGGGCGGGCTGTCCCGGATCACTTTGAATCAGAAAGGCAGGTAGTTGCAATTGGAAATCTTAAAAGTAGAAAGCTTAAGCAAGACCTATGGGAGCGGCGAAGCCCGCGTTGAGGCATTGAAGCAGGTATCCTTTTCCATGCAGAGAGGAGAATTCGGCGCGGTGGTGGGAGTTTCGGGCTCCGGGAAATCGACACTTTTAAACTGTATCGGAGGGCTGGACGAGGCCGACGCCGGGAAAGTATATTTGAACGGGCGGGATGTATTTGCCATGGACGAGAATGAACGGACTATCTTCCGCAGACAGAATATCGGCTTTATCTTTCAGTCCTTTCATCTGATCCCGGAGCTGAACGTGGAGCAAAACATCATCTTCCCGCTGCTGCTGGATTACAGGAAGCCGGATCAGAGCCGGGTGGATGAGATCCTGCAGGTGCTGGGTCTGAAAAACCGGCGGAAGCATCTGCCGGGACAGCTTTCCGGCGGACAGCAGCAGAGGGTGGCCATCGGGCGGGCGCTGATTACCCGTCCTGCGCTTGTTCTCGCGGACGAGCCTACGGGAAATCTCGACTCCCAGAGCAGCCGGGACGTGATGGATCTTCTGTGCCGGGCGGCCCGGCACTATCAGCAGACCGTTCTGATGATCACCCACAACATGAATCTGACCGCGTCGGCGGACCGAGTGTTCCGGGTGTCGGACGGCGAATTGAAGGAGCTGGGAGGTGCGTCAGAATGAAGCATTATCTCGACCTGATCAAAATCTCCGCAAAGCAGCACCGGAAACAGAACCGGATGACCAGGCTGTGCATCGTGCTGGCAGTATTTCTTGTAACCGTGATCTTCGGCATGGCGGATATGGAAATGCGTTCCCAGATGATCCAGGCAGTCAAATCCTACGGGAACTGGCATGCGGCTTTTGTGCTGGACGAGGAGCAGGGGGCATTGCTGAGGGCGCGGCCGGAGGTGAAAAACATTGCTCGGTACGGGGTGCTGAATTATTATCTGAAGGACGGCTATCAGATCCAGGGAGTGGAAACCGCGGTCTGCGGGTTTGACCGGGAACTGATGGAAATGTTTCCGGATGTGGAGATCCTGGAAGGGGCTCTTCCGGAGAACGCCGGGGAGGCCGTGCTGAATGAAAGCGCAAAGACCCGCTTTGGGGTACAGGTGGGAGATACCGTGGAGATGACCATTCCCCAGGGAGACACCATGCAGTACCGGATTACCGGGATTGCCAAAGAAACGGCTCTGATGGCGGAGCATGACGCGTTCGGCATGTTCCTGAACACGGAAGGCTTTTCGGCGCTGCGCTCGGAAGAAACCGGGGCGGCGCGGGAAGAGATTTATTATGTACGGTTTGGTCCTTTATGCAATATCCAGAAAGCCGTCGGCGAGATCACCGCGCAGTTCGGCCTGCAGCCGGAGGAGGTGCGGCAGAATGTGAAGGTTCTTGCGCTGATGTTCCAGAGCAGGGATTCCTATATGATGCAGTTCTATTTTGTGGCAGTGGTTCTGGCTGTGCTTGTGCTGATTGCCGGAGTGCTGATGATCACCGCAAGCATGAACAGCAATATTGCCCGCAGGACGGAATTTTTTGGAATGCTGCGCTGCCTGGGGGCCACGGCGAAACAGGTGGTTCGGTTCGTGCGCAGGGAGGCTCTTGCGTGGTGCCGGACGGCGATCCCGGCAGGGGTCACTGCCGGAATCCTTGTGGTCTGGGCGCTGTGCGGGATGCTGCGTTTTTTAAGCCCCGGTTATTTTGAGGGGCTTCCGGTATTTGGGATCAGTCTTCCCAGCGTGGCAGCCGGAATCCTTGTGGGGCTTCTCACCGTCCTCCTTGCGGCCAGGGCTCCGGCCAGGCGCGCGGCAAAGGTGTCACCGCTGACAGCCGTTTCCGGAAATGCGGGCACCGTGCAGGCGGCGAAGCATGCGGCCAATACC
>VSNK01000190.1:0-5380 GCA_009774255.1 Faecalicatena sp. | reverse complement strand
ATGCATCATGCGATCACGCCGCTGCGTCCGTCGGCGCCGGATATTAACATTTACAAAGAGGATTATTCGAACCAGATTCCGTCAGGGCTGGACGAAGAACTTGCAGACTATCCGGGAGTGAAGCGTGCCTTCGGGAGAAGCTACGCGGAACTTACCACGACGGCAGACGAGAAGACACTGGATGTCATTTCCTATGAAGAACAGCAGTTCCAATGGGCAGAGAAATCCATGATGGAAGGCAGCCTGGAGGACGCAATGAACGGAAAAGGCGTGCTGGCCGTGTTCCGGGAGGAATATACGATGCAGCCCGGAAGCAGTATCCTGGTGTCCGCCGGCGGAAAGGAGCAGGAGGTTCCTGTGGTGGGAGTGCTGGGGGATGTTCCGTTTTCTTATGGGAAATCCGGCAATACGGAAATTTCGGCAGGCATGGTGATCTGCTCGGAGGAATATTTTCAAAAGCTGACCGGGGAAGCGGGATATGCCGTGCTTGATATCCAGCTGGAACCAAACATCGGCGACACGCAGGTGCAGGAAATCCGGCGGGTATGCGAGCAGGCGTGTGAAGGCGGCTTTGCATATTCCGACAAACGGATCGGCAATCAGGAGGTCAAAGGGGCAAGCTATTCCATGTCCGTGTTCCTCTATGGATTCCTCGGTGTGATTGCCCTGATCTCCTTTTTCAATATCATCAATTGTATCTCTATGGGAGTGTCCGCGCGGATGAGAGAATACGGCGCCATGCGGGCGATCGGGATGAGCGTCCGGCAGGTGGTCCGGATGATCGCGGGCGAAACCCTGACCTATACGGCTTTTGGAGCGCTGCTCGGATGCGCCACCGGGCTGCCGCTGAACAGGCTGCTGTTCCTGTCGCTTGTGACCTCACGCTGGGGAAAAGCGTGGAGCCTTCCGGTATGGGAAATGCTGGTCATCCTGCTGATCATGATCTGCGCTGTCTGCGCGGCAGTCGCCGGGCCGGCAGCGCAGATCCGGAAGATGACGGTGGTGGATACGATCGGGGTGTAGATGCTGAGTATGGAGCCCGCACATCGGAAGCTGTGGAGGAGTATGGAGCCGCCCGTACATCGGAAGCTGTGGATGAGTACGGAGCCGCCCGCACATCGGAAAACGCGGAGGAGGCTCTGCTGACCCAGGCGCTTCCGCTGGTCTGGGATATGGTGCCGGAGGACCGGAAGACAGCGCGGCTGGCGCGCTGTCCTTTTCCAGGCAGTTATAGAATCTCTTCAATCATACAAGTGTGTCTGCTGCCATTCTTCCGCGCTTCCTTTTCATAACAGATTCCCACCAGCACAATCCTTCCGCCGTACCCCGCAAGCGCCGCCGGATATCTTTTTTCCCTGATCTGTTCGATTGCCCCATTTGCAGACTGATTCCACTTCAATTCAATGACAAGCGCGGGCATGGGCGATGCTTTCTTGGGAAAATAGACGATATCGGCGTAACCATCTCCGGCCGGCAACTCTTCAGATTTGAGATAATGATCTTTATAACTAAAATAGGCCAGCTTGATGACACTGCGCAGTGCCTGTTCATCATTGTAATAAAGAATCGCAGTTTCTTCCGCATGTATTTTTTCAATTTGGGCGGCAACCGCATCCGCGTTTTTATGAACCGTATCATAAATAAGCTGCTCGCTTTCCCGGATCCGTCGGATCGTATCATCCCGCTTCACTTCCCGGATCGCCCTGGCAAATTCCAGACGGATCTCTTCATTTGGAATATGCGCCGTCCCTGATTCTTCATCATAGGCAAGATACCCCAGATGAACCAGCAGAGTGAGCACATCATCCCGGTTCTGAAAGGTGATCAGGTCGTTGGCGAATCCATTGGTATCCACCGGGACATCGATTCCGCCGAGTAGCTTTGCGACAGCAGAAGACAGGCCGTCAAAATCCAGGCTGATATAGCCCATCAGATTCTTCGCGGCAGAGCTTTCGGTCCAATAGGAATAAAATTTATTACTGCGAATCGCTTTCATGACAGAATTGGGGTTATAAACAGAGCCCGCGCGATCAAGGGTGTATCCGTCATACCACTGCTTCATCAGTGAAAAATCCCGGTGATGTTTTACGCACAGCGTTCTCACATCATCTTCCGTAAAACCCGCATATTCCGCGAATTCCATGGGGCATACCATGGAAAATTCCTGGAAATCGGAGATGGCAGACTGGGAGCCGTCTTTTTTTACAGGCAGAATGCCGGTCATATATGCGGCTGCAAATATCCTGGCGGTGGTACCGCTGCCCTTAAAGAGCGTACGCAGAAATGCCAGATACTGCTTCTGAACTGCAGGTGTTTCCCGGATGGGAGCGTCCCACTCGTCAATGATCATGACAAATTTATTCCCTGTCAGTTCGGCAGCGTGAATCAGAGTTGTGGAAAAGGATTCGTCTGCTTTCAGCCCGGGGTATGCGTCGGAAAGCTCCTCAGTTATCTTGCGTTTGATAAAGGCCGGAAGCTCTTCGTCTCCAACTTCCCCCATGATATTTGTGATATCCAGGTAGATCACATCAAATTGATTCAGATATTTCCTGTAACACTCAATATCATCTGCAGCAATCTCCAGGTCATCAAAAAGCCCGGACGAATCACAGGTCTTATCATAATAGGCGCAAAGCATCTGCGCGGCAAAGGATTTTCCAAAGCGGCGCGGCCTGCTGACGCAGGTCAGCCTCCTGGGAGTCTCGATCGTGTCGTTGATCAGACGGATCAGCCCGCTCTTATCTACATAAATGTCATTTCTGATACCGCAAAAGCCATAATTGCCGGGATTCAGATAGGTTCCCATGGGTACTCACCTCCTGGTGATAAAGTTCAGTGCTGTTATCTCGTAATCTTAACATATTTAACAAAAAAAAGAAATCTAAAAACGGAATTTACATCGATAAGTCTTTGTGGCAGTAGTGGCATAAAAGAAGCGAAGGGTTGATTTTGTATGGGCATGGGCATATAATGTCAGGAGACAGATGAAACACGGAATGCTGCCGCACCGGAAAAAAGGATTACTTTTTTCATATTCGGTAATCGGTATGGGGCTGGCGGTATGTAGCAATTACAATATTAGGAACTGCGCAAAAAGGCAAGTTATTTTTGCACAGTTCCTTAGAATCAATATGGAGAATAACGAAGATGGCAAACGAATCGGGAACATGGATCATGCACGGTGTTGCTGAAAATGATCCTCGCTGCCTCCATACTGTGGAGGAGGCAGTCACATATATAAATGAGGTGGGGTTTTTGCCACTATTAAAAAATGAAATCCCTGATTTTTCCTTAGAGGAACGTACAGTTCCAGAGTATTGGTGGAGCGGGGATCCAAAACACGATCCATGGGAGTGGCGTAAGCTGATCGCGGGAAGCCAAAAGGCAGCTTATGGAAAATTTTTTGATAAAAAGGCAGGATTCATTTCTAAGGAATGGTTTCCATATTTTGCGAACTACCGCAGGGATGGATATGATTTTGATGCCCTGTGGGATGATGAGAAAGCTTCTATGCGTCAGAAGAAGATTATGGATTTGTTTGCGGAAGAGAATGCGGATGCAGAATTATACTCCTTTGAAGTGAAGCAAAAAGCAGGTTTTGGAAAAGAAGGTGAAAAGAACTTCGAAGGTACCATAACGGTTCTTCAAATGAAGAACTACCTGTGTATGCATGATTTTAGGCAGAGAAAGAATAAAAAGGGGGAGGACTATGGATGGGCGATTGCCGTATATTCGACTCCGGAACATCTGTGGGGATATGATCATGTGACTTCTGCTTACAAAGAAGATCCTATGAAGTCCTGGAAGCGGATCGTGAAGCGGATGAATGACAGGTATCCAAAAGTGACAGATGCTCAGATCCGCAGAGTGGCCGGCATTTCCGGAGAGGGCAGTATGGCACCGGGGCGAAAGTCGAAGCGTACCTGGCAGAAGGACTGGATCATCCCGGCAAATCCCCAATATTATAATGTGGTCGGTGCTTTCGAGGAATCCAACATCGTTACATGGAAACAGAGCAGTGATATACACGTGGGAGATATGATCTACATGTATGTGGCAGCGCCATATTCAGCCATCCTGTATAAGTGCAGGGCAATAGAGGTAGATATCCCAAGGCAGTACTCGGATGATAATCTAACTGTAAAGACGGCGATGTCATTAGAACTTTTAGAGAAGTTTGAGCCGGGAGTATGGACATTGGAGAGGATCAGGCAGTTTGGCGTATATGCGGTACGAGGGCCGAGAAGCATGCCCGGGGAACTGAAAAGAGAGATGATGAATGATGAAGCTGATGAGTGAGGTGTGTTGATTTTGGCAAAGTTTAAAAAGTATCAAATAGATAACGAAGAGGAAATTTGTGCGATTGGCAAGGCGATTTCTTCACCGGTGCGTTTAAAAATCCTTCAGCTGTTATATAAAAAATCATTGATTATCGGAGAGATTGCAAAAATTTTGGATATTCCCGCATCAAGTACGGCATTTCATTTAAAAATATTGGAGGAAGCAGGATTGGTCCGGATGGAGGAACAGCCGGGAACCAGAGGCTCTACCAAGCTCTGCAGCAGAAAGTTGGATTCTATTTCCGTGCAATTTAATAAGGACGATACAGATGTCAAGGAAACGTTCAGTATGGAGATGCCCATAGGAATGTATTCGGAATGCAGGGTTGTACCAACTTGCGGATTGTTCGGACCGGAGGGGATCATTGGCAGCGAAGATCAGGAACATAGTTTTTTTCTGGCGGACAGGGGGAAGGCGGAAATTTTATGGTCATCGGCAGGATATGTGGAATACAGGTTCGCAAATGGCCTGCAGCAAAAGGAGGATATAAAGCGGCTTTGGCTGTCAATGGAAATATGTTCCGAGGCGCCGGGGTATAAAGAAGACTGGAAATCTGATATAACAGTCTGGATTAATGGGGTGGATTGCGGCACATGGACAAGCATGGGGGATTATGGAGAGAGACGGGGCAGGCTGACAAGGGATATATGGCCGAATGGAGGAACGCAGTATGGAAAATTGGTGAGCTGGGAAGTGAAAAAGGATGGCTGTTATATTAATGGTGATCGGGTAAGGGATGTGACAATGGATGCACTTGATCTGATGGGAAAGCCTTATGTGACAGTTCGTATTGGAAATAAACCGGAAGCAGAGTATATCGGCGGTTTTAATCTCTTTGGGAAGCACTTTGGAGATTATGAGCAGGATATCATATTTTCATTAGAATATTGAGGATCATGAATATAGAGTGTAGAAGTCCGTAAATCGGGCTTCTTTTTTTAAGAAATAGAGGCCGTTGTGAAAGGAAGCTCCTTATTCATAATTGAACAATATTTATGTAAAATACTCTTGCGTGTAAAAATACAAAACAGTATTACTG